>CAZQCJ010000030.1:0-4423 GCA_964591885.1 uncultured Gammaproteobacteria bacterium | reverse complement strand
TGTTTTTATGGAAAGAACTTTAATTAGTCAAACTCCGAAAAAAATTGGCCAGAAAGTTAAACTTTGCGGTTGGGTGAATACTCGGCGTGATCACGGCCAGATGGTTTTTATTGACTTACGTGATCGTTCGGGTATTGTTCAAATTGTTGGTGATAAAAAATTAGGTCAATGCCGTCCAGAGTATGTTATTGAGATTCTTGGCTTGGTTAAAAAGCGTCCAAGTAAAATGGTGAATAAAAAAATTACTACTGGTGAAGTAGAGATTGAGGTCGAAAAATTAAAAGTTTTAACTAAATCAGAAGAATTACCTTTTGATACTGGCAGAGAAGAATTAAAAGTTCAGTTGCCGACTCTTTTGGACTTTCGCCCCTTGACGTTACGCCAACCGACTCAAAAAGCTATTTTTAGAACCCAAGAAAAGATAACGCAAGCTTTTCGCGAATATTTAGTTAAAGAGGGTTTTATTGAAATTTTTTGCCCGACAATTACAGCTACAGCGACTGAAGGCGGAGCAGAATTATTTAAAGTAAATTATTTTGATTATGATGCCTTTTTAACCCAAAGCCCCCAATTTTATAAACAGATTGCCGTGGGTGCTTTTGAAAGAGTTTTTACCATCGCCCATGCTTATCGAGCTGAACCAAGCATGACTACTCGCCATTTAACAGAATACATTGGCTTGGATGTAGAAATGGGTTTTATTGATAGTTGGGAAGATGTTTATCAAACTGCTGATAAATTGCTAAGATTTATTTTTGCGGAACTAAAAGAAATAAAGCCGGAGATTGATGCTTTAAGAGGTAAAGGTAAAGAAATGTTTATTCCTGAAATTGCTGAAAAAACACCGGTTTTAAAACTTCGTGAGGCTCAGGAGAAAATTTTAGGTAAATCTAATTGCCAAGAACCTGATTTATCTCCAGAAGACGAGAAAAAAATTTGCGAATGGGCAAAAAAAGAAAAAGGTTCCGATCTGGTTATTATTACTCATTACCCAACTCAAAAAAGGCCAATGTATACCTTTCCTGACCCCCAAAAACCAGAATATACTTTGAGCTTTGATATTCTTGGACAAGGAGTTGAATGGGTAACTGGAAGCCAACGAATTAATGATTACCAACAATTATCTGACAATATTAAAAAATGGGGCGGTCATCCTCGTGATTTTGCTTTTTATCTTCAGGCCTTTAAGTATGGAATGCCACCTGAAGGGGGTTTCTGCTTGGGCTTGGAAAGAATTACTCAAAATATCCTCGGCTTAGCTAATGTTCGTCAGGCTTCCTTGTTCCCCAGAGATTTGGAAAGGGTTGATGTCAGGCTTTCCACAATCCAGAAGAAAAATGTCAAAAAATAAAGAAATTAGCTTAAAGGTTAAACGAGGTTTTCTTTTCTTTTTTTGTTTGCTTTTCTTTTTTATCCCCAGCCAGAATTTTTATGCTGTTATTCAGGCAACACCTTTAGCTTCCCCAATACAAGAATTAGATTTCTCTTTACCAGTAGCAGCTAATTATCCTGTTAATCTAGAGAAAACGTCCCTACCTTCGTTAACTGCTCATTCTTTTGTGGTTGTTGACCGCGATTCAGCTGCTTTATTAACAGGTCGTAATGAAAACTTAAGAGTCTTACCGGCATCTACGGTAAAAGTAATGACCGCTTTGGTCTCTTTGGAACATTATCATTTGGATGATGTTTTGGTGATTGGGAAAATGGAAAAAAATGGTCAAGAAATAGGTTTAATCGAAGGAGAAAGAATAACCTTTAGGAGTTTACTTTATGGTTTATTGGTTTCTTCAGGTAATGATGTTGCTTTAGTTTTAGCTCGGAATTATCCTGGTGGTGTATTTAATTTTGTTAAAGCTATGAACCAAAAAGCTGAAGATTTGAATTTAACTCATACTTATTTTGCCAATCCGACTGGCTTGGATAGTGGTCCTGAGGGTAATATTCTGACTGATTTTTCATACACTACGGCTTTAGATTTGGCTCGTTTATCTGCCGTTGCTTTAAAAAATCAGTTTCTGGTGGAGATTTTTTCTACCCCGTCTATTATCATTACTGATGTTGAGGGAAAGATTAATCATCAGTTAAATAATATTAATGAGCTTTTGAATCAACTACCGGGGATGAAAGGAATTAAAACTGGTTGGACAGAAGAAGCTGGCGAGTGTTTAATCGGCTATACTGAAAGAGAGAATCAAGGGATTATTACCGTTGTTTTGGGAAGTCAGGATAGATTTGGAGAAACAAGTAAGTTAACTAATTGGGTTTTTGATAATTTTCGTTGGCAGGAAATTACTCCATCCATTGAGGATCAATAGCTGGAACAAAACCAATAAAATTGTTGTCACCCTCGAAAACATAAACTGGTTGAAGAAAATTTTGTGGTTGATCGGCGTCATAATAAGCCAAAGAAACCTTTCTAATGGTAATATTGATGTTTTGGCTTTGGTCAAGATTGGCAATGTAGCCCTTGCCTCCCTGTAATTCCTGCCAGGCAGTTTGAATATTTTTTAAAGGATAAGTGGCAAAAGTCTCTCTTTCAATTGGATAATAGCTGTAATTAATTTCTACGATTCTTCTCCCCAGTGTTCTTATCCCGGAAAAAAGAAAGGAAACTAAAGAATTTTTAGGATTAGGTGGCAGAATTTTCAATCCATCCAAATCAGAGCGGAAAAGATTAGCTCTGATAAAATCAGCTTCAGAAAGAGAAGCGACCGGGAGAAGATCAGGCGGAGAATATTTTAGATAAACGAATTCAGCGCTGCCCGTAGCTAAGTCAGCAGTCAGTAATCCCTTGCCGTCTAAAAAGTTTTTGGCTTCTTGGGCTGCTTGTTGATTAGTTGGTAAATCTTGGCTGTTAATGACTTCAGCGTCATTTTCATAAGCGTAGCGTAATTGGAAATTGCCGGTATTGATATCAATTTTTAAAGTAGTTGATGGCGTTTCCCCATTGTCCCAGCGATAAATTGCTTCATTTATTTGTTGTGGCTCTGTAGTAAAGCCTAATTTTTTAGCTTCTTGTATAGCTCGCTGGAGAGCTAAGAGATTAGGGCCTTCTTTAGGAATGAAAAAGACTTTGGCAATTTCAGGTAGTTTTGGTAAACCTCCTTGGATTGTTTCCAGACGGTAGTTTAGTTCTAGTTCCGAATTACTATTCTCTGGAAATTTGATAACTGGTAGTTTGCCGAAAATGACAGTTGGTGGCGGTGGCGGTGGTGGGTTGAGTTTTTGCCAAACAGAGTTGAAAAGCTTGAGAGAAAATCTAAGAAAGATAATGGTGATTAAGAGGAAAGCTCCTATTTTTAAAAGGCGTCGTGTCCAGTAGGCAGTTTGAGTTAAATTTAACATGGCAGGTTTCTTTGAGTATAACATTTTCTCCTGATAAATCTAGGGAAAATGTTCTACAGCTTAAGCTTTTAGATAAAGCTTCAGTGTGTTAAAATCAAGGTGAAATAAGAACCTGTCGCCTCAGGCAACAGAACCTTGTTTTTCGTAAACTAAAATGAAAGAGATTCGTACAAGATTTGCTCCTAGCCCAACTGGTTTCCTTCATGTTGGCGGTGTCTACACTGCTTTATTTAGCTATTCTTTTGCGAAAAGAAATAAAGGAAAATTCATTTTAAGAATTGAGGATACTGATGTTGAACGTTATATTTCGGAAGCAGAAAAGATAATTTATGATGGGTTTTGTTGGTTAGACTTAAAATATGATGAAGGTCCGGATGTTGGTGGAAAATATGGGCCTTATCGTCAATCGGAAAGGTTGAAAAAATACCAGGAGTATGCCCAGCAATTAATTGATAGAGATTTAGCTTATATTAAAGAAGATGCTGTTTGGTTTAAAGTTCCTCAAGGTAAAACTTCATGGCATGATTTAGTTAGAGAAAGAATTGAATTTGACAATAAACAGATTAAAGATTTTGTTATCTTAAAGTCGAATAAATATCCTTCTTTTAATTTTGCCGTGACAATTGATGATTGGCAGATGAAAATTTCCCACGTTATTCGGGCAGAAGATCATATTTCCAATACTCCTAGACAGATAATGATTTATCAAGCTTTAGGAGTCTCTGTCCCAGAGTTTGCCCATCTACCTTTATTGCGTAATTACGATCATTCGAAAATCTCCAAAAGAAAAGATCCAGTAGCTATTTCTTGGTATCAGGAGCAGGGTTATCTAGCAGAAGCACTTCTAAATTTTCTTTGTCTTTTAGGTTGGTCACATCCAGAAGGAAAAGATATTTTCCCAATAGAAGAATTCATTAAAAATTTTTCTTTTAAGAGAGTTTCTAAATCAGCTCCCATTTTTGATTTAAAAAAACTAGATTGGTTAAATGGTGTTTATATTAGGCAAAAATCAGACAAAGAGTTATTGGAATTATTAAAAACTTTTGCTGATAAGAAGATGACAAATGGTTTAATTGGA
>CAZQCJ010000029.1:0-2538 GCA_964591885.1 uncultured Gammaproteobacteria bacterium | reverse complement strand
TGGTTAAATGGTGTTTATATTAGGCAAAAATCAGACAAAGAGTTATTGGAATTATTAAAAACTTTTGCTGATAAGAAGATGACAAATGGTTTAATTGGAAAAACTATTCCTTTGGTTAAAGAGAGATTGGCAAGATTAGCAGATTATCCTTCTTTAGTTAATTTTTTTATTGAAGAACCAACAGTTGACAAGAAAATACTACTTAAAAAAGGTGGTAATAATGAAAAATTGATAAAGAAACAATTTGAGATGGTTTTAAAAAAGTTGGCCAAAACCGAATGGAAAGTGCTAAAGTTAGAGAATTTATTTAGAAGAATTGCTGAAAAGCAGAACTACCATGTGGGTAAATTTTTCATGGCGGTTAGAATTGCCTTAACTGGCAAAACCGCTACTCCGCCTCTTTTTGAAACAATGGAGGTTTTGGGAAAAGAAAAAAGTTTATTAAGAATTAAAAAAGCTCTAAGTCTTCTTTCATGAAGAAATATTTTTGGTTGATTTTTGGTCTTTTTTTTATTTCCCGGTTTTTCTTTTTAGCTAACTATCCTCATTTTTATGATTCGCCGGAGTATTACCGTGAATCTTTGTCAAATAATTTTTTTATTTCACTTTCACAAAGTCATGAATCAATCCATCCTGTTTATTTGTTTTTAACTCAATTATTCCAAAGGATAATTCCGGGCCAAAATGCTTGGGAAATAAGCTTGATTTCTGCTGTTTTTGGTTTGATCAGCTTTTTAGCTTTTTATTTTTTAATTAAAAGAAATTTTGGTGAAAAGATTGCCATTTTTTCTTTGATTCCTTTAATTTTCTTTTCTCATTTGTGGTTGATTCAAATTAATGTTTTACATGAATCACTGGATATTAGTTTGCTGCTCTTGGCTTTGTTTTTTTTCGATGTTTTTTTAACAAAGAAAAGATTTTTTTATTTTCTGCCCGCTTTAATTTTTTTATCTTTAACGCTTTTTGATTTTATTGGTATATTGCTTTGGACACCGATTTTTATCGGTTTGACGGTTTTAAAATCTAAAAAAATCAACTGGCATGATATTTTTTGGAGTCTGACTCTAATTATTTTCAGTTTACTTTTAGCCATTAGCGGGCTTTATTTTCTTAGTTCTATCTTTCGTATCAAAAATTTTTTGTTTGGTTATGGTGAAGCTTTATTAGATTGGGGCTTTTTGAGTATCTTAAGAATGTTAAGGAACGACGGCCTTGTTTTATTTTATGGCTATTCTATAGCGGCAATCTTGGGGTTGCTGATTACCGGTATTTATCTTTTTAAGAAAAAGAACTGGTCGGTTTTAATCTTCTTTTTATCTTTTTTTCTGCCCTTTTTATTAACCGGGAAGTTTTGGTACGGAGGCTTATTTGGTCGCTATGCGATTTTAATTGCTTTTCCCTTAGCTTTATTTTTAGGGTTGATTCCCTGGAGAAAAGTTTATGGTTTCTTGATAATAATTTTATTTTTAACCTTTTTACCGACTTTTTGGATTTATCAAAAAATGCCAATTTCTCAAATCCAGGCTAGTTTGATTGCAGAAATTAACTTAAGAGATAAGGATTTATTGATTTTATCAGATTATCAAAGACCTCAATTAGCTTACACTAATGCTCTTTATTTAGGTGGAGATAGGGAACAGCAAAAAATGATTGAAGAAAAAATTATAAAGAAATTATTTGAAGGTGATAGGGTTTTTATTTCTCGGCAAGCCATTAATTTTCCTTATTGGCAATATGATGGTCAGCAAATTCATATTATTTCGCGAGGGAATAAAGATAAAGCCCGGTTAAAAGAATTCCTTAGTAATAGGCAGTTAACCGAGATAGTTAGCAAAGAGAGTTATCCGCTTTTGACGATTTATCAATTGAGTCGGTAGATGGTGTAATTAAGAAAAGAGGCAAAACTCACCCAGAGAAGATAAGGAATTAAAAGAATACCGGCAGCTTTATTAATTTTCCAGAATTTAATCAAGCTTAAAAGAATTAAAACCCACAAAACAGCAATGTCAGCCAAGGCCCAGAAAGGCGAATGAAATTTAAAGAAGAGGAATGACCAGAGGGTGTTAAAAATAAGTTGGAAGAGGAAGATAATCAAGGCACTTTTAACTTCTTTCTTTTTCAGCCCTTTTCGCCAAATAAAGAAAGCGGCGATACCCATCAAAATGAAAAGCGTTGTCCAAACTGGGGCGAAAAGCCAATTAGGTGGATTAAAAGAAGGTTTATTTAGAGTCGCATACCAGGTGGGGATAGAAGGAGTGGTGAAAAAAGAACCAATAAATCCGGCAGAAAGACAAACTAGAACAGAAACGGCTAACTTGCCAAAATTATTAATCCTCATTTTTGATTTTAATATACCCTAAAATAATTATATATTCCATGCTGGCTTTTTATAAAGGAATAGTTTATAATCTACTCTGTTATATTATCGAACCATGTCTATTCTTCTCAATTGTCATTTTTCCCTAAAAGCGGATTTTGCCAAAGCAAAGAATCAGCAGTTCAAATTTGAAAATAAGAAGGAGGTGAAAAAAATAAATG
>CAZQCJ010000028.1:0-2674 GCA_964591885.1 uncultured Gammaproteobacteria bacterium | reverse complement strand
CTTAGAATCTTTGTCAGCGATTGGCTTTTTGTTCTTAGGAGTCTTTGTTTTTCTCCGCCGTTGGTATTCTTATCTCATTTTTATGGCCTTGGCTTATCTAACGCCGACTTTTACCGGAACTTTCCTTTCCATGCCGCGCTTTGTTCTGGTTTTATTCCCGGCTTTTATTCTTTTCAGCCTTTGGGCAGAAAAATACAAATGGCTAAGAATTTTATATCCAATTCTAGCCATTCCTTTGCTTATCTTTTGCCTGCTTCTATTTACCAGGGGTTATTGGGTAGCTTGAAAAGAAGTAAATTAGGTTAATTTTTCTAAATAATTGTTTTTATCAATAATTTGCCAGGTGCTGTTTTTATAGCTTTTCCAGGCTTTTGGCGGCTTCTTGCTTTTACCAACCCATTTTATCTCCCATCCCGAAAGTTGACCACCTTTTTCTTCGACCAAATCAACTTCTTGTTTATCATATGTTCTCCAGAAATAATAATTTGTCTTAAATCCTAAACCAAATTGCTGTTTATATTTTTCAGCGATAACAAAATTTTCCCACAATTTACCGACATCATTTCGCAGATTAAGTTGGTTTTGATTATTGATAATAGCATTTCTAATGCCAAGATCAAGGAAATATATTTTTCTTAGTTTACTTAGGGCTTTTCTTAAGTTGCCTGAATAAGGAGAAAGTCTAAAAACGATAAAGGCTTTCTCCAAAAGATTAATATAATCAGCGACTGTTTGTTTGCCAATGCCGATTAAATTAGCTAATTCGTTATAGGAGACTTCTTGACCAATTTGTAGAGCTAGGGCTTGAAGGAGTTTTAAAACTATTTCTGAGCTTTTAATATTGCTGAATTTTAGAATATCCTTGTAAAGGTAATTAGAAGCCAAATATTTGATCCTTTGGGTTTTAAGTTCTTCCGATTCAAGTTGATATATTTCTGGATAACTACCATAAATTAACAAATCTTCCAACTTTCTTTCAAATTCCAATTTCTTTTCTTTATTGTAAATTTCGGCCAAGGAAAGAGGGAAGAGCCAGAATTCGAAATTCCTGCCAGTTAACGGCTCATTAATTTCATTGGAAAGGTCAAAAGAAGAGGAGCCAGTGGTAATGATTTGTTTTTCAGGATAAGCATCAACCAGTAACTTTAATTTTAAACCGATGTTTTTAATCCTTTGTCCTTCATCAATAACTACCAGTCGTTGATGGCCGATAATTTGTTTTAAAGCCTCAGAATTATCAGCAGCTTGAAACTTTCTTAAGACGTCCATTTCATCGCAATTTAAATAAGTATATGATTCGCCAAGCTCTTCAGCAATTTTCTTGACTAAAGTTGTCTTCCCAACTTGCCTGGCACCATAGATAACAATAACCTTGCCCTTAAAAAGGTTTTTTTTAATTTCTTTTTCCAGTCTTCTCTGAATATACATCTGCCCTAATTATACATAAATTAGGACAGATGTCAAGCCTAATTTAGTATAAATTAGGAAAGGGCTAATTTAGCAATTTTAAAATAGCCCCTTCCTCTTTATTTATCAGCTAAGTCGGGCTAAAATAAACAATAATCTTTATGAAATTAAATCATTTTCAGAAAAAGCCATTCAAAATTATTCTTGGCTTAATAATAGCCGCTTCTTTAGGATTAAATATTTATTTGGTTAAAGAAAAAAGTGTTTTTCGCCAAGACGAAGAAAGTTTTAGGGTAGTAGAAGTGCTTGACGGCGATTCTTTTTCTATTCTCCCGGATCAAACAATTCGGCTGGCCAATGTTGACGCACCGGAACTTGAATTTTGTTACGGCCAAGAAGCCAAAGAAGGCTTGGGAAAATTAATTTTAGGAAAGAATGTTAAAATCGAAAAAACAGGCCGAGATGCCTTTAATCGTCTTATTGCCTTTGTTTATTTAAACGATCAATTGATAAACGAAACAGCCATTGAAAACGGCTGGGCAAAATATGCTTCGGGTGGAAGCGATAATAATGACTTAGCTGACTTACTTAAAGAAAAAAGCCAAGAAGCTAAAGAGAATAAGATAGGGGCTTGGAGTGAAAAGTGTTATCAGCTGGAAAACCTGATTAATCCAGCCTGTAACATCAAAGGTAATTTAGGCAAGCATGAACACGGCGAGAAAAAAACCTACCATTACCCTGGTTGTTCCGAATACGAGCGAACGGTTGTAGAATTAGATATTGGCGAACAATGGTTTTGTTCGGAAGAAGAGGCAAGAAAAGCCGGCTTTACCAAATCCGAGCATTGTTTTAAGGATTATCAAAAAACCTAACCCCCTCCACGTTCCTCTTTATTTATCAGCTAAATCGCGCTAAAATAAACAATAATCTTATGAAATTAAGTAAATTTCAGAAAAAAATTTTGCTTTACTTAGGCCTTGGTCTTCTTATTCGTTTTTTCTTGATGCCTCTTTTTGCTCATGGCGATATTATTGCTGTTCATAAAAGAGTTGAACAGATTGCCTGTCAAGGGAGATCACTTTTAGATTTTGGTATTTTGAGCGTTCACGGCCTGGAATTGATTTTTGCCAAGATAAGCTCTTTTTTTGTACCCTGCTCAATGTTATCGGGAATCCAAAGCAATTTTTACAATGCTCCTTTTCTCAATAGAATGCTTTTCTTCTTTAAACTTCCTTATTTATTGTTTGAGTTAGGCTATTGGGCTTTA
>CAZQCJ010000027.1:0-9806 GCA_964591885.1 uncultured Gammaproteobacteria bacterium | reverse complement strand
ATATTCCCAGTTTTTCCAAAGCTTCTTTTTGTTGTCTATTTAACCGTTCAGGGATTTTAACAAGAAGTCTGACATATTGATCCCCTCTGCCAAAACTATGAAGTCTTTTAATCCCTCGGCCGGCTAGTTTGACTAAGGTTCCTGCCTGGGTTCCTGGTCTGACTCTAAGTTTTAAATCACCGTCAATGGTGGGAACTTGGATAGTCTCACCGAGAATAGCGGTTTTTAAGCTTATTTCCTGATTAACAAAAACATCAGCTCCGTCTCTTTGAAAGGTTTTATCTGGTTTGACGTCAATAGTAATGTAGAAATCTCTGAACTTTATTCTTGAACCATCATCAACACCAGCGGGGATTTTAATGGTTTTTCTTTGGCCATCCAAACTAACTTCTTTTTCTGTTCCTTTAGCTGCTTCCATGAAAGTTAAAGTTAAGCCATAACGGGGAATTCTTTGCGTTTGCCTAAAGGGCGAGCCACCGCCAAAAAATTGTTCAAAAATCTCAAAAGGGTCGCTAAAACCGCCAAAATCAAAGCCTTCTGCCCCCTGGTCACCATAGGTCGTGTAGGTATAAGTAAAAGGTCCTTGTCTTTGACTTTGATTAAAACCGCCACCAGGCCAGCTGGCGTATTCACTACCCCCGCCCGGTGTAAAAGCGGCATGACCGAACTGATCATAATTCTGTTTTTTCTGGGGATTGGATAAAACTTCGTAAGCTTCGTTGACTTCTTTGAATTTTTCCGCGGCTTGGGCGGATTTATTTCTGTCCGGATGCCATTCCAAAGCCTGTTTACGGTAAGCCTTTTTTATTTCTTCTGCTGAAGCATTTTTAGAGACACCTAAAATATCATAATAATCTCTCTTAGTGGTCATGGAATTATTCTACCACTTCGCCTTCTTCGGCTTTTTCCTTATCCGCTGAAGCTTTCTTAGAAGAATCTTTTTCTTCTTTTTTCTCTTCCCTTTTTTCTTCTTCTGCTGGTTGTTTTTGCCCTGACTGCGGCTGACCTTCAGCCTGCTGCTGGGCTTGATACATGACTGTGCCGACTTTCTGTAATTCCTCAGAAAGTTTTTTAGAGGCTTCGTCGATTTCCTCTTTACTAACCGCTTCTTTGGCCAGAACGTCTTTGACGTTCTTGATTTCCGCTTCAACCTTTTCTTTGTCTTCGGCTTTGACTTTATCACCAGCATCTTTTAAAGTTTTTTCAGCGGTGAAAACCAAATTCTCGGCTTGGTTCTTGGCTTCAACCATTTCTTTTTTCTGTTTGTCTTCTGCGGCGTGTTTTTCCGCTTCTGCCTGGGCTTCTTTGACTTCTTCGTCAGAAAGACCAACCGCGCCTTTAATGGTAATTGCCTGTTCTTTGTTGGTCGCTTTATCTTTGGCTTTAACACTTAAAATACCGCTGGCATCAAGGTCAAAAGTGACTTCGATTTGCGGAATACCTCTGGGGGCCGGCGGAATACCATCTAAGATAAATCTGCCTAAGGATTTGTTATCCGCGGCCATTGGTCGCTCACCTTGCAGGACATTTATTTCCACTTGAGTTTGGTTATCAGCCGCGGTGGAAAAGATTTGTGACTTTGAGGTTGGAATAGTTGTGTTTCTATCAATCAAAGGTGTCCTAACACTACCCAAGGTTTCAATTCCTAGGGTAAGAGGAGTAACATCAAGTAACAAGACGTCTTTGACTTCGCCGCCCAAGACTCCACCTTGGATAGCCGCACCAATAGCGACCACTTCATCCGGATTAACAGACTTGTTGGGTTCTTTGTTGAAGAATTTTTTAACTGTTTCGTGAACTTTCGGCATTCTGGTCATGCCGCCAACTAAGATAACTTCCTTAACATCTGAGGCTTTGATTTTGGCATCTTTCAAACAAGCTTCAACCGGTTTAATAGTCGCTTCAATTAAATCCGAAACCAGTTGCTCTAATTTAGCTCGGGTTAACTTCATGGTTAAGTGAAGCGGCTGACCGCCCTTGCCTTGAGTAATGTAGGGCTGGTTGATTTCTGTTTCTTGGGCTGAAGACAGCTCAATCTTAGCTTTTTCAGCCGCATCTCTGATTCTTTGCAGAGCTTGTTTGTCTTCTCTTAAATCAACGCCCTGGTCTTTTTTGAATTCTTCAGCAATCCAGTCAACAATTTTTTCGTCAAAATCATCGCCACCCAAATGGGTATCGCCGTTGGTCGCCTTGACTTCAAAAACGCCATCACCAATTTCCAGGATGGAGATATCAAAAGTACCGCCACCTAAGTCATAAACAGCAATTGTTTCACCAGATTTCTTTTCCAAACCATAAGCTAAAGAAGCAGCCGTTGGTTCATTAATAATTCTCTCAACTTTAAGTCCGGCAATTTCCCCGGCTTGTTTGGTCGCCTGTCTTTGGGAATCATCAAAGTAAGCGGGGACGGTAATAACCGCGTTCTCCACTTTTTCTCCTAAGAAAGCTTCGGCATCGGCTTTACATTTGGCCAGAATCTTGGCAGAGATTTCTTGAGGGGTATAAGTTTTGCCGCCAACTTCAACCACAGCCATAGCGTCTTTACCTTCTTTAATTTTGTAGGCAACCATTTTTTGGCTTTTTTTGACTTCGGCATCACTAAATCTTCTTCCCATAAGACGCTTTACCGAATAAACGGTATTCTCTGGGTTAAGAACTATCTGCCGCTTGGCCACTTCACCAACTAAATTCTTGATTGGCTCAACAGCTGACGGGATGGTGTTTTTTCCTTCAGCCGAAGGAATAACCTTCGGTTTACCCGCTTCCATCACCGCTACACAAGAGTTAGTGGTACCTAAATCAATGCCGATAATTTTTGCCATGTTTTTTTATTCCTCCTTTATATTATTACTATTATTATTTTCTCCGCTGCCAACTTTGACCTTGGCAACTCTTAAAACTTTATCATTTAAAAGATAACCTTTATTAACAACTTCGACAACCTTGTTTTTCGGGCCATTAACCATTTCTACTGCTTCCATTAAGTGCGGATTAAACTCTTCTCCTTGAGCTTTAATCTCTTCAACTCCTTCATTTTTCAAAAATTCTTTAAAGTTGTTAATCGCCAAGGTTAAACCCTGGTCTTTTAAGTGCTGTTCAGCTCTTTCAAAATCATCTAAAACCGGTAGCAGATTTTGTAAAAGCTGGGCATTGCTAAATTTGACAAAAACTTCTTTTTCCTTGTCAATCCTCTTTTCCAGATTAGCATAATCCGCTAAAGCTCTTTTCCATTTTGATTCCAAATCAGCTAACTTATCGGTTTTAGCTGGTTTGTGTTTATTTTTCATTTTTAAAGACTGCCAGCTAATTCTTCAATCAATTTAGCAAAATAGCGAACCGTCGGAATAACCAAGGGATAATTCAGACGATTCGAACTAATGATTCCTAAAGAACCGGATTTTTTGGGCCCAGCAGCAAAATTAGTAAAAACCATACCGCAAGGCTCCAAATAATCATAACCTAGTTCGTTACCAAAAAGTAAATGAACCGGATTTTCATCAAAACTTTTTTCAAAAAGACGATGGATTTGGTTAACCTCTTCCAGCATTGATAAAATAGTCCGGGTAATATCAATATCGTAAAACTCCGGCATCTCCAAAATATTAGCGTAGCCAGCATGATAAATTTCACCCTCTTCAGTTGTCGCTAAAGCTAAAGAACGAGTCTGTTTAGCTAGAGCTTTTACAGCCTGATGCATTAAATGATCAAAATCAAAACGTGAATCCCAAACTTTTTCACGGGCCGCTACTTCATCAACCACCGAAAGTTTTTTTTCTTCCATTAATTTATCTACATAAAAACGGAAGGCTTCCTTAGTTGGGACACGGCCAGCCGAAGTATGAGGTTGTTTCAAAAAACCGGCTTTAACTAATTTAGCCATTTCGTTCCTAATCGTAGCCGGCGAAACACCCAGCTCATATTTTTTTTCTAAAACTTCAGAACCAACTGCTTCGCCATTCTCAATATATTCCTCAATAATTGCTTTTAAAATCTTTGTTTGTCGGTCACTTAATTCTTCCATTAGCAATAAAATAACATGACTGCTAATTGTTGTCAAGAACTATTTTTTCTCTTAACTAAAATTAAGGATATCTTTGTCTTGAAGTTGATGATTTAAACTTACTTGCTGCCCTGGGAAATGAGCTGAGGGCCCCCAAAGCAAAATCTGTTTAATTTCTTTATCTTCTGGGAAAATTTTTTCTACTGCATCTTTAACTTTTTGTCCTTCTTTTAAAATCAAAGGTGAATCAAAATCAGGTTGTTGCCCTTTTTTCTTTAGGTAAATTCTCACTAATTTTAATTCTTCCCATATTTTCTTTTTTAAATCTTCAAGACCAATTTTATTTTCCGCACTGATAAGAATTGTCTTTCCTTGAGAACTAGTTTTTTCAATTAAATCAATTTTGTTAACCACGATTAGAATTGGTAAATTAACACCAACTTGATTTAATTCTTTTAAAATATTTTCTATTTGGTTTTTGCTTTTAACATCAACCATCAAGATTAATAAATCAGCAATCCTGGTAGCAGAAAGAACTTCTCGACCACGACCAATGCCAACAGCTGCCCCCTTAATAATTCCTGGCAAATCAAAAATTTGAATTTTTGCCCCCTGATAATCCATCATCCCCGGAACAACGTTTAAAGTAGTAAAAGGCCATGGTTCCACCCTAGCTTGAGCCTGGCTTAATTTATTTAAAAGAGTTGATTTCCCTACTGAAGGAGGACCGATCAAAACCACCGTCGCATCGCCTTCTTTTCTAGGGATAAAACCAAAGCGGCTCCCTCCTTGATGAGATTGTTCATCTTGTTTTTTGAGTTTGGCAATTTTAGCTCTGAGTTTACCAATATAGTGTTCAGTCCCTTTATGATAAGGAGTTTCCTTAATTTCTTTTTCCAAACGAATAATTTTAGCAACCAAATCAAGTTTATGTGAATCTCTTTTTTTCATTCAATAGGAGGAGGAGTAATTGTTTCGGGTAAAACTTTCGGTTTTTTAAGTTTAGCTACTAATTTTTTCAAAATAGTAACTTCTTCTACTCGCAAAAGCCAGCTTAAAAATAAATAGGCCAAGAAACCAACTAAAGCAACAAAAACCGTAAGTAAGATTAAATTAAGAGTATAACGAGTGTCTAAAACAAAATACTCAAAAGTAGTTGGGAGCTTCAAGCCAACCCAACGAAGAAAAGAAAGACGCTTGTCCCAAGCCGAACGATCTAAAATCTTTAAAAGAAAAAACATTAAAGCCCCTGAGGCAAAGGCAGCGGTAATAATTTTCAAAAAAGTTTTTGCTATTCTTTGCCAGTTAATTTGGGGGAATAAACGAATAAGTAAAACAAAAAGAACAATCGCCTGAATAAAAGAAGCTAAGGAAAAAGCCAAGGCTAAACTCCAGATAGGCATTTTAAAAACAACTATAAAGAGAACTCCTAGAGTCATTTCGCCCAAAATCATACCAATAGCAACTTTAACTGGTGTTTTAGTATTATGAAGAGCCCAAAAAGCTCGGGTTAAAGGATAAATTAAAGCTTGAGTGACAATACTTAAAGCAAAAGCAGAAAGTGTCCATCCCGTCTGGACCGTAGAATCCCAGCTAAAACGGCTTGTCCCAAAAATTAAACGAACAACCGGAATTCTTAAAACAGCCAGAAAAACAGCACAAGGAAGAATAAAAAAAAGAATTTGATTAATTAAACCAATTAAAGTTTCACCGAACTGTTTAAATTCTTTTCGGGCTGTCTGGTAAGAAAGAGTTGGCAAAGCTGCCTTAGCAATACTCATCCCAAAAAGACCAATCGGCAAAAGGGAAATTGAATTAGCAAAAGTATAATAAGTAAAGGCTGCAGTAGAAACCAATGAAGCTAAAAAAAGTTCTCCCATCTTCCCAAATTGCAAAAAAGAAAGCTCGACTACTCTTGGTAAAGCCAAATGACCAATCTCTTTGACTCCACTATGATGAAAATTTAAAGAAAATTTAGGACGAAAACCTAACTTTAAAGCTAGGGGTAATTGAATCAAAAAATGTAAAAAGGCGCCCATAACAGCCCCTATGATCGGGGCATAAATTCCTAACCTTGAAGTTAGAAAAACAGCCCCTAAAATAATACCCAGATTATAAAGTAAAGGGGCTAGGGCTGGAACTAAAAAACGCTGCATTGACTCTAAAACACTGGTCAGAAAATAACTTAAGACAAAAAGGCCTTGCGTTATAAGCAAAATTCGGGCTAAGGAGGCAATAAGCATTGTTTGATTTAAATCAAACCCCGGAGCAATAATTCGATAAAGCAAAGGGGCTGAGATAAAAATAAAAATGGCAAAAACCAGAAAAATTAAAAAAGCAAAATTTAAACTCACCGCTGCTGTATACCAAGCCTCTTCTTTTTTCTTCTGAGAAAGAAAAGAAGTAAAAGTAGGGATAAAAGCCGAGGAAAAAGTACCAAAAACTAAAATCTCGAAAATTACTTCAGGGATACGAAAAGCGGCAAAGTAAATCGCCAGTTCGTCAACTGAGAAGAAATTAGCCAAAACCCGATTGCGAACCAAACCTAAAAAACGAGAAGCAGCAATCATGAGCATGATAATCAGAGCCGCCGAAAAAATCGTCTTTTGACGTTGAGTGAAAATTTTTGAGCTACGTTGGAATAAATTTTTCACCATTGTTTGCTAATTATGTTTTTGTTATAATTTTATCTAATTTTAAATTGGAAATTAAAAATTGTAAATTAGAGATTTTATTTTGAAATTGCAAAAAAACAAGCTTATTTAAACTATGCCAGTTCTTAAATCATCTCGTAAAGCCCTTCGACGCGATCAACGCCGAGCGGTCATCAATAAAAAAATTAAAAAAAATGTTAAGGCTACTTTAAAGAAAATGCGGGAGAACCCGAGTCCCAAAAATTTAGATGAGGTAGCTCGTTCTTTAGATAGGGCTGCTAAGAAGAAAATAATTCATCCCAATAAAAGCAACCGTTTAAAATCACGCTTAAATAAATTACTTAAAACAAAAAAAGGTTAATCTACTTTACAAAACTTCTCCGTCTCGACTATACTTAACTTAAAGAGATACTTATTATCATTTATCGCTATTGTTATTATGCCTGCTCTTAAAAAAACACCTAAAGACGCTATTGAATTTATCCCTCAAGAAGAATGGGAAAAAACTAGTTTCGGCAATTTTTTAAAATGGTTGTTAAACGTTGGACGATGGATTGTTATTGTCACCGAAATGATTGTTATTATTGCCTTTCTCTCACGTTTTAAACTAGACCGTGACCTAACTAACCTTAATGAAACGGTTAAGCAAAAACAGGCTATTGTCAATGCTTCTTCGGATTTCGAAAAAGATTTTCTTTTTCTTCAAAAACGCCTCTCAACTATTGAGGGGTTGAAACAAAATCAGCTCGAAGTTGATAAAATTTTAGGAATTTTTAGCCAAGTTACTCCGGCTGGCATCCAACTTTCCAATCTCAGTCTTAATGACAGAAATATCAGCTTAACGGCAATTGCTGATTCGGAGGTAACTTTTGCGGTTTTTTTACAAAATCTAAAACAAGAAGAGAAACTAACTAATCTGGCTCTTGAGAAGGTTATCGTCAGCGAAGAACAATTCGGCCGAGCCGTTTTTAGCTTAACTACTGAATTAAAAGAATAGAAAAACAAATGACAGATTTTAATTGGCAAACTGAATATCATCGTTACCATCGTTATTTTACTGACTTAAGCCATTTCTATCAAAACAAAAAAGGGCGTGTTTATACGGGCATTATTCTTTCGTTATTGACGATTACTTTTTTTATCTTTTTCGCCATTAGGCCAACTTTAAAAACTATTGCTCAACTTATCAGACAAACCAAAGACCAAAGAATAGTTTCCAGTGAATTGGAAAAGAAAATTAACAATTTATCAGAATCTCAGAAAAATTACCTGGTAATAGAACCAAATCTCTTTTTAATCGAGGAAGCTCTTCCACAAAAAGCTGAAATTGCCCTTCTAACTAAACAGCTTGAAACTTTAGCTCATCAGTCAGGAATAGCCATTGTCAATTTAAGATTTACTGAGGTCAGTCTTGCTGGAAATCAAAACAGCAAAGAAGAAAAACAAGAAATCAAATTTGTTTTCAATGCCCTAGGCAATTATTCTAACTTAAAAATTTTTCTAACGAATTTAGCAAATCTTAGAAGAATTGTTATAATTGAAGCTTTTTCGTTCCAAACTGGTAAATCCGACAATAATATTTTATCTTTAAATCTTAATGGCCAAGCTTGGTTTTTAACTAAACAATAACTATGAAAAAATTCAAATTAAGCAGAGATATTTTAGTTCTAACTATCATTTCCTTAATTACCATCTTAACATGGGTTGGTTTCGAGGTTTGGCTGGCAGCAACTAAAACAACTATTACCAAAGTTACGAAAGAACAACTAGCCCCCCTTAACCCTAATCTTCCTCAAGAAACAATCGAGTCTTTGAAAAACAGTTCAACTTTCTCAGAAGAGGAAATGAATCAGGCTATTAGTAGCCCTTCAGCCCTTCCTGAAACTGAACCTGAAACTGAACCTGAAACTGAACCTGAAACTGAACCTGAAACTGAACCAACCGCTAATTCACAAGAGTCTGCGGACGAATCAAGCCAGACAGCAACTGAATCTAGCCAAGGTAGTACTGAAAGTGCTATCTTAGAATGAAGTAATGAAAAAGATAAAAAGATTACCCACTATCTTAGGTCTTTTATTGGTCTTGGGAGCTATTGCCGGAGGCGTTGTTTTAATTAAAAACGGACCAGATTTTTTTTTAAAAGCTTCACCAACTCTAACTCCCAACCAAATTAAGGTTACCAATATTACCGATACTAGTTTTACTGTCTCTTGGTTGACTGATGATAAAACTAGTGGTTTTATTAAATACGGGGTAGAGCAAAATCTTAGCTTCACCGCTTCTGATGACCGCGATCAACTTTCAGGCAAAACCGACAATTTCAATACTCATCATATTACCCTTAAAAACCTTAAGCCAAATACCGCTTACCTCTTTAAAATCGGCTCTGGCAAGAAAATTTTCGACAGCAACGGACAGCCCTACCAAGTAACCACCGCTAAAACAGCCAAAAATCCACCAGTCAGTGATGTTGCCTACGGAACTGTCGTTGATCAAAACGACAGACCAGTGGAAAACGCCATTATTTATCTTTCTTTAGCTAATGCAAGTCCCACCTCAACTCTAACTAAAAATTCAGGCAGCTGGGTAATTCCTCTAAATTTAATCCGCTCAGCCGATTTGGCAAATTGGGCTTCTTATGATAAAGAAGCTTCGATTGAAGAAATTTTTGTCCAAGCCGGAACTTTGGGAACAGCAACAGTTGTAGCAACTACTAAAAACGATAGCCCGATGCCAAAAATTACTTTAGGACAAAATTTTGATTTCCGCAAAATCGCCGAAGTAACTCCAGAAGAAGAAAAAATTCAAATGGAAAATCAGGCAACCGAATCTTCCAAATTTGCTTTGGAGGATACACCAGCCGCCAGCTCAACCCCAACAGCCACTACCGATAAAGAATTAAAAATCATCAATCCAGACCAGAATGAAAAAATCAATACTCAAAAACCAGAGATTTTAGGAACAGCCCCAGCTGGAAAAACTCTGACAATTACCATTCAATCTCCAGATACTTATTCCGGAACAGTTACAGTAGATAGTCAAGGTAATTGGGAATGGTCGCCACCCGATAATCTTGAGCCCGGCGAGCATACCGTTACTGCCAGCTACCTTGATGAAAACAACCAAGAGCAAACAGTCAGTCATACTTTTTT
>CAZQCJ010000026.1:0-8645 GCA_964591885.1 uncultured Gammaproteobacteria bacterium | reverse complement strand
GGTTTTCCCTTATAATTACTCGTAATGGAGGTGGAGCTCTTTTTGAGTTGAACTAATTTTTAAGCCAAGTACACTTGCATAGAGTGCCTCCCGGCACTTTTTTTAGTGGCTAAGGAGCTTCCAGAAAAAAATGGCAGGAGAAGTTAAAGGTCTTAAACTAAAAACTGTTCAGAAATTTACCCAGGATGGGTATCGGATTCCTGTGACTGGAGTTAAGGTTGATTCAATCGAAAGTTTTCAGTTAGGAGATTTACTTAAAGTAACTGGCTGGGCTAAAGGAAAAGGTTTTACCGGGGTAATTAAACGCTGGGGTTTCAAAGGGGGGCCAAGAACTCACGGACAATCTGACCGTCAGCGTTCCCCTGGTTCAATTGGCCAAACAACCACCCCTGGTCGAGTTCACAGGGGCAAAAAGATGCCTGGGAGAAGTGGAGGACAAAGAGTAACTGTTAGTGGCTTAATTTTAATGGAAATTAATGAGAAAGAAAAAGTTTTTTTAATCAAGGGTCTTCTACCGGGTCCAATCAATGGAAATTTAATAATTAAAAAATCTGGAGAGTTTAAAAAATTTGTTCCCCTGATGAAATCAGGAGAAACTGAAATTAAAGAAACAGAAGAAGAAAAAGCTGAGCGTTTAAAAAAAGAAAAAGAGACTGAAGAAAAACTTAAAGAAACTCAAGAAGCTAAGGAGGAAAAAGAAAATGCCGAAAGTTGATGTTTATAATCTTTCCGGAATTAAGTCAGGGCAGATGGAATTACCCAAAAATATTTTCGCCGTCAAAATTAATGAATCCTTAATGGCTCAAGCAGTCAGAGTTTATTTAAGTAATCAAAGGAAATCTCGGACTAAGACTAAAAGTCGAGGTGAAATTGTTTTGACTAAAGCTAAATGGTTTCGCCAAAAAGGAACTGGACGTGCTCGACACGGAGCTCGTTCGGCTCCCATCTTTGTTGGTGGTGGAGTGGCTCATGGTCCGACTGGAGAGCAAAACTATCATTTAAAAATGTCGAAAAAGATGAAAAAACAAGCCTTGTTCTCGGCTTTAACAAGCAAATTTAAAGCTAATGAGGTAATGGTTATTAAAGATTTGGCAAAAATTGAACCGAAAACAAAAAAAATAAAAACAATTTTAGAGAAGTTAGCTAAAAATAGTAAGTTAACAATTGTTTTGTCGGAGAAACTGGAGAATATTTCCCGCTCTGCCCGAAATCTTAAAGAGGTAAGTTTAGCTCAGGTTAATCAGTTGAATGCCTATAAGGTTTTAAACAGCGGTAAACTTATCTTTATGAAAGAAGCCGCAGAAAAGTTAAAGGAAAAATGAATATAAATTTTGTTTTAAAAAAACCAATAATTACCGAAAAAGGAACTCTTTTTAGTGCTCATGGTGGTTATCTTTTCCAGGTTGACACCCAAGCCAGAAAAGAGGAAATCAAAAAAGCCGTAGAAAAATTTTTTAAAGTAAAGGTTATTAAAGTTAGAACAATGAATGTGGTTGGTAAGAAAAGACGAGCTTTGCGAACAAAGAAACAAAGCAAAATGGCCGACTGGAAAAAAGCACTAGTTTTTCTTAAAGAAGGTGACAAAATTGACTTATTTGAAACCGGAGGTTAATATGTCTAAAAAATTACAAAGAATCTTAGCCAAAAAATCAGGAAGAAACTCGAGCGGAAAAGTAACTGTTCGTCATCAGGGAGGACGCCATAAAAGGTATTTAAGAGAAATTGATTTTAAGCGGGACAAACGTGGAATTTCGGCAAAAGTTGCTTCAATTGAGTATGATCCCAACCGCGGCGTGGATATTGCCCTGGTTTTTTATACTGATGGCGAAAAGCGTTATATTTTAGCTCCTGAAGGTTTGAAAACTGGTGATGAAGTTCAATCCGGGGAAAAAGTTGAGGTTAAATTAGGCAATGCTCTTCCTTTAAAGAAGATATCCTTAGGAACAGTTGTCCATAATTTAGAAATCAAACCAGGTAAAGGAGCGCAAATTGTTAGAGGGGCTGGGACTGGAGCAATTTTAATGAGTAAGGAAGAAAAATACGCCTTGCTTAAACTTCCCTCTGGTGAACAAAGGAGAGTCGAATTAGCCTGTTACGCAACCGTTGGTCAACTGGGGAATATTAATCGTAAAAATCGAATTTTGGGTAAGGCCGGACGGAAAAGGTATTTAGGCGTTAGACCAACAGTTCGGGGTGTAGCCCAGAATCCTCATTCTCATCCACATGGTGGTGGTGAGGGCCGTTCTGGTATTGGCATGCCTTCGCCTAAATCGCCCTGGGGAAAGCCAAATTTGGGAGTCAGGACTAGAAATAAAAAGAAATATTCTAATAAGCTAATTATTAAAAGGAGAAATAAGAAATGAGTCGATCGTCAAAAAAGGGTCCTTATATTGATCAAAAGTTATTAAAAAAGGTTTTAAAGCAAAAGGAATCTGGTAAAAAAGAAGCGATTAAAACTTGGGCGCGATTCAGCCAGATTCCACCGGAATTTGTTAATCATACTTTTATGATTCATAACGGTAAAGATTTTATTGAAGTTTTTATCTCTGAAGAGATGGTTGGTCACCGTTTAGGTGAATTTGCTCCAACTAGGACTTTTAGGGGGCACGGTAAAATGGTTAAAAGAGTTATTAGTAAAACTTAAAAAAATGATGGAAGTTATAGCCAAATCAAAATATATTCGCCTAAGCCAGAAAAAATTAAGCCTGGTGGCAACAGCTATTCGTGGTTTATCACTGACCGAAGCAGAAAAGATTTTAAATCATTTAAATAAAAAAGGGAGTCGTTTTTTACTTTTGGTTTTAAAACAAGGTAAGGCGAACGCAACTAAGAATTTCAATCTTCAGGAAAAGAGTCTTAGGATTAAAAAATTATTAGTAACTAAAGGTCCGACTTATAAAAGAGGCCGGCCTGTCTCTCGTGGACAATGGCACCCGATTTTAAAAAGAACAAGCCATGTAACAATGGTTTTGGAGGGAGAGGAGAAAAAGGAGAAAAAAGAAAATAAAAAAGAGGAAAAGAAAGAAGAATTGAAAGAAAGAAAGGAGAAAAAAATCAATGGGGCAAAAAGTTAATCCGATTAGTTTTAGAATTCCGCAGTCGCGTGATTGGAAATCACTGTGGTTTTCGGCAAATAAAAGAGAATACCAGAAAAATCTTTTAGAAGATGTTAGAATCAGAAAATTTTTACTGGATAAATTGAAATTAGCGGGTATCAGTCGGGTTCAGATTGAAAGATCGATTAATAAAATGAAGATTTTTTTGCATGTTAGCCGGCCAGGAGTAGTTATTGGTCGGGGTGGATCCGGCCTGGAGATGCTTAAAAAGGAAATTTGCCAGATGGTTTCCATTTCTCAACCAGAGAAGAATTTGGAAATTGAAGCGGTGGAAATTAGAAACCCTGATTTAAATGCTTATCTTGTTGCCCAGAAGATTGCCCAACAGCTGGAAAGAAGAATGCCTTACCGACGGGTGGTTAATCGGACTATTGAAAATGTGATGGCGGTTGGGGCCAAAGGAGTAAAAGTTGTTCTTGCTGGCCGGATTGCCGGAGCAGAAATTTCCCGTAATGAAAAATTCGGTGATAAAGGTAAAACCGGTAATATTCCAGCTCAGACATTACGAGCTGATATTGATTTTGCCAGTGTTCCATCTTTAACTCGTTCAGGATTTATCGGTGTCAAGGTTTGGATTTATAAAGGAGAGATTCAAAAAAATAAAAAGTAAGCAGGAAATAAAAAATGTTACAGCCAAAAAAAAGCAAGTTTAAAAAACAATTTAGAGGCAAGATGCGAGGGATTGCCAGTCGTGGTAGTAACTTAGATTTTGGTCAATTTGGTTTGAAGAGCTTAGGTCGTAGTTGGCTAACCGATCGTCAAATTGAAGCAGCCAGAAAAGCCATAAGTCATTATACTAAAAGGGCTGGTAAAGTTTGGATCCGTGTTTTTCCGCATAAACCGATTACCAAAAAACCAACCGGAGTACGCATGGGCGGCGGCAAAGGTGATATTGAAGGCTTTGTTGTTCCTATTGTTCCTGGTAAGATTATCTTTGAAATTGCCGGAGTCAGTGAAGAAATTGCTCGTCAAGCTCTCAAGAGAGCCGGGGCCAAGCTGCCTTTTAAAACAAAATTTATTAGCAGAGCAGAAGTTTAGAAAGAATTTAAAAAGATGAAATTAAAAGAGAAAAAGGAATATCATCAAAAGAGTTTAGAAGAGTTAAAGCAACAAGTTAAGAAGATTGCCGAGGAATTAGTTAAGTTAAAAATGGAAAAACAGACTGGGAAATTGAAAAATGTCAATTTAATCAGCCAGAAAAAAAATCATTTAGCTGTTATTAAAACTATTCTAAAAGAAAAGGAGCTTATTTCGTGAAGCAATTTGTCGGCCAAGCCTTAAAAAGTAAAATGCTTAAAACTGCCAAAGTGGTGGTTGTTCATTTAAAGGTTCACCCTCTTTATAAGAAAAGGTTAAAGATTAAAAAGATTTATCATGTTCATGATGAAATTGGGGTAAAGCCTGGTGATTGGGTTAAGTTTCAAGCCTGTCGGCCCTTGAGCAAGACAAAAAAATGGCAGATTATGGAAGTTGTTAAGAAAGAAAAGTCTAAAAAGGATAAAAAACAATGATTCAGTTAAGAAGCATTCTTAAACTAGCTGATAACACTGGGGCTAAAAGACTAATGGTTATTCATCTTTACGGTGGTTCAAAAAGAAAAATCTCTAAAATTGGTGATATTGTTTTGGCGGTGATTGATCGAGCTGATCCAGGTGGTATGGTTAAGGACAAAGAGATGGTTAAAGCTTTAATTGTTAGAACAAAGAAAGAGCTGAAACGAGCTGATGGTTCTTACATTCGTTTTGACGATAATGCAGCGATTATTATTGATAAAGATAGAAATCCTCTTGGCACTAGGGTTTTTGGCCCGATTGCCAGAGAGATTAAAGAAGCTGGTTATGCTAAAATTGTTTCTTTAGCTACAGAGGTAATCTAAGATGAAATTAAAAGTAGGTGACCAAATTATTGTTCTAAGAGGTAAGGATAAAGGGCGTAAGGGGAAAATTGAGAAAGTATTTCCACGCCAAGGAAAAATCCTTATCCCTGGAGTTAATATTTATAAGAAACATCTTAAGCCGCAGGGTGAAGGGAAACCTGGGGGGATTATTGATAAAGTTTTTCCTTTGCCAGTTTCTAGCGTGTCTTTGATTTGTCCAAAATGTAATCAATTGACTCGAGTTGGCTATCGATTGACAAAAGGAGAAAAACAACGGATTTGTAAAAAATGCGGCTCAATCTTAGGTGGTAAATAAAAATAAGAACCTCGCCTACGGCGAGAACCTTGTTTCTAACGAAATGAATAATTTAGAAAAAAAATATCAACAAGAAATCAGACCAAAACTGGCTAAGGAGTTTGCTTTAAAGAATGTTTTAGCTGTTCCTTCTGTAGTTAAAGTTGTTCTTAACATTGGTTTAGGGCAAGCTAGTCAGGAGAAAAACTTGATTGAAAAAGCAGCTGAAGATTTAAGAGTAATTACTGGGCAAAAACCAAAAATAAATAAAGCCCGATTGGCTATTGCCGGCTTTAAAATTAGAAAAGATGATCCGATTGGCTTAATGGTTACCTTGCGAGGCAGGAGGATGTATGATTTTTTGGAGAAATTGTTTAAAATAGTTTTGCCAAGACTAAGAGATTTTAAGGGTGTTTCTAGTTCCGGCTTTGATAGTCACGGCAACTATAATCTTGGACTGAGTGAACAAATTGTTTTCCCGGAAATTGATTATGCCAAAATTGATAAAATACGCGGTTTGCAGATAACGATAGTGACTAATGCTCAAGACAGTCAAAAAGCTAAGAGGTTATTGGAAGAAATGGGAATGCCTTTTGAGAAAGGATAAAAAAATTTAAAAATGGCGAAAGTTTCTAAAATTGTTAAGAATAAAAAAAAGTTAAAGTATGCTTCTCGAAAGCGTAACCGTTGTCAACTTTGCGGTCGTTCGCGTGGATACATGCGGCAGTTTGGTTTATGTCGGCTTTGTTTTCGAGAATTAGTTAATAAAGGAGAGTTACCAGGGGTAACAAAAGCATCATGGTAGTTACTGATCCAATTGCTGATTTTCTCATTAGAATAAAAAACGGTTATTTAGCCAGAAAGAATTCAGTGGAGATGTCAAGCTCCAAAATAAAAGAAAATTTAGCCGCTATTTTAGTTAAAGAAGGTTATCTTCAGGGCCTGAAAGTAAAAGGAACGGGGAAAAAAACTTTATCATTAGAGTTAAAGTATGAAGGGAAAAATCCGGTTTTAAACGAAGTTAAAAGAATTTCCAAACCTAGTGTTAGGATTTATACTAAAATGAAAAATATCCCTGAGGTTAGACGAGAAGAAAAAGGTTTAACAATTCTTTCTACTCCTCAAGGCTTGATGACTCATCATGAGGCCAAGAAAAAAAATCAAGGTGGAGAAATTATTTGTCAAATTTGGTAAAAAATAAGAACATGCTAAAGCAAACCTTGTTTTATAAATAAAATGTCAAGAATCGGCAAACAACCAGTTATAATTCCTGAAGACGTTGAAGTTAAGATTAACGATAATCAGGTAGTGGTTAAAGGACCAAAAGGTGTTTTAAACTACAATTTTCGTCCTGAAATGGAAGTTAGCCTTGATAAAGACAAAGTTTTAGTTAAGTCTAAGACGCTTAATCGCTTAACAAAAGCTCTATTTGGTACGACGAGAAATTTAATTGCTAATATGATTGAAGGGGTGACAAAAGGTTTTAGTAAGACCTTAAAGATTGTCGGTACCGGCTATAAAGCTAGTTTAAGCGATTCTGCTGAAGGAAAGAAATTGATTTTGTCTTTAGGCTTTTCCCATCCAGTTGAAATTGAAAAACCGGAAGGTATCGATTTCGAAATTAAAGGGAATGATTTAATTGAAGTTTCTGGTATTGACAAAGCTTTGGTAGGGCAAACAGCGGCCCAAATCAGGGATATTTATCCGCCAGAGCCCTACAAAGGGAAAGGAATTCGTTATCAAGGGGAAGTACCACGACGAAAAGCTGGTAAAGCTGGTAAAGCTGGGGCTATCCCTGGAGCTAAATAAGGATTTGTTAAAATGAAAAAACAAAAAGAAAAAAGATTAAGATTAGCTGTTTTCCGTTCGAATAAATATATTAGCGCCCAAATCATTGATGATGAAAAAGGGATAACTTTAGTTGGAGCCAGTGAAAAAGATTTAGCTAAAGGTGGAAATCAGGAGAAAAAAGATAAATCAACTAAAGCCGCTTTAGTGGGCGAAGTTTTAGCTCTTAGAGCTTTAAAAAAGAAAATTAAAAAAGTCAGATTTGATCGACGTCATTATCATTATCAGGGGCGGATTAAAGCTTTAGCTGAAGCAGCTAGAAAAGGAGGGTTAGATTTCTAAAATGGTTGAAGAACGCTTTAAAGAATTTGAAGAAAAGGTTGCCCAAATCAATCGTGTTGCTAAAAAAACTAAGGGTGGTAATCGTATCAGTTTTTCTGTTTTGGTAGTAGTTGGTGATAAGAAAGGTAAAGTCGGCGTCGGCTTGGGCAAAGCTTTAGATGTTAGCGGTGCAGTGAAAAAAGGTTTAACCAGAGCTAAAAAGAAAATGATTACCGTTCCAATGAAAGGAACAACGATCCCTTATGAGGTTTGGATTAAAAAAGGGGCAGCTAAAGTTCTTTTAAAACCGGCCCCACCAGGAACAGGAATTATTGCCGGTGGAGCAGTAAGATTAGTGGTTGAATTAGCCGGGATAAGAGATATTGTTTCAAAGATTTTAGGAAGTAATAATAAAGCAAGTAATGTTTATGCGACGATGGAAGCTTTAAAAAAATTAGCTATTAAAAAAGAAAGGAAAAATTAAAGATGGAACTCAAAAATTTAACTAAAGCAGTTCGAAAGAGTAAAAAAAGAGTTGGCCGTGGTTACGGTTCAGGTAAAGGCGGACATACAACTGGTCGTGGCAGTAAAGGAGATAAGGCTCGAGGTAAGGCTGGGTTGCTTTTTGAAGGGACAAAAGTCAAGAAGTCTCTTTTAAAACGTTTGCCTTTGCGTCGGGGAAAAGGGAAATTAAAATCAATTAAGCAAAAACCCTTAATTATTAATCTTAAGCACCTTAATCTTTTAAGCAAAGGGGCTTTGGTTAATGTGGAAAACTTGGTTAAAGCCGGCTTGGTTGAAGAGAAAGAGGCTCATCTTCATGGGGTAAAAATTTTAGGTGACGGTGAATTAAAAATAGCCCTGAAAGTGGCTTTGCCTTGTTCTTTGCCGGCTCAGGAAAAAATCAAAAAGGCAGGCGGTGAAATTGTTCAAAAAAAACAGGCAGATTTAAAGAAAAAAGAAAAGAAAGAAAATGAAGAAAAAGAAGGAAAGGGAAGAAAGGAAGAAAAGGAAGGAAAAAAGGAGAAAAAGGCAGGAAAAGTTAAAAAGCAGGGAGACAGCCAAGCTAAAAAATCATAAAAATGAATAAAATTTTGGCTACCATTTTTAATGCCTGGAAAATTCCAGAATTAAGAAAAAGAATTTTGTTTACCGCTTTTATTTTTGTTATCTTTCGTTTAGCGGCTCATATTCCTGTCCCTGCTGTTAATATAGAGGCTTTAAAAGATTTATTTGCCAGAAATCAGCT
>CAZQCJ010000025.1:0-4363 GCA_964591885.1 uncultured Gammaproteobacteria bacterium | reverse complement strand
CCAATCATGTGGCTATTCGCGTTGTAGCTTCCCCTGAAGAACACCAACTAATTACCACTCGACCTTCGGAATTATTAGAAATCCAAAAACGTAAAGAAGAAATGATTCAAAAAGCCAAACAAACTGCCCAAAATGAAACCGCAACAACATGATTCAAGCCATCAAACAGGAAAAACTAGGAACTTTATTAGCCCTTATTTTTAAACTTCAAAATGAAACCAGTTTCCCTGATGAAAAACAACGCCAGGAAGCTTTAAATAGACTCGTTATCTATGCTCAACAAATCGGTCTCACTCTTGACCCGAATGACCCCGATTTTCTCCCAACCCTACTAATTAAAGTTTTAGAAGAAAGTCTTAAGCCAACCGAACTCCCCCCAGGCAACTTACCACCCCAGGAATTAACCGAAATTTATGAGAAGGAAAAACAGGAAAAAGAAGCTCAAATCAAAGAGGCTATTGGCTCTCAAAAAAACTACAGTGATTATCATAATTATATTGAGCTTTTTAAACAATGGGTTTTAAAAAACAAGCCACAGCTTCCTGATCAATTAGCCACAGCCATCGCTGAAGAGTCAGTCCAAAAAACAATTGCTTCTTTTGAACCAATTGCCCAGCCCAATGTTTTAAGTGAAGAAGACAAAAACAAAATTCTGGAACAAGCAGAAAAAATTGTTAGAGACGAATTAAAGAAAATTGAGTTGGCAGACAAAACAGTTATTAGCGAGACTGAAAAGATTATTGGAAAAGAACCTCAAAAAATCACGGAAATTCAACCACTACCCACCCTTAAAGAAACCAAGAAAACAACTATCCCAATAAAAGAAATTACTCCACCTATCAGACCTGTTAAAAAAGAAAAAGTTGCCACTAAAGAACCTCAAAAAATCACAGGAATTCAACCACTGTTTGTTCCCAAAGAGTTTAAAGAAATTATTAAAGCTCAATCTGTCAAAATAGCAGCCAATCCTCAAATTATTCGTCCCTTACAAGAAACAGTCAAAACAAAGACTATTCCCTATCGAGAAATTCCTCTGCCTGATAATATTATTAAGAAACTAGAACAACCCCCAGAAGAAATTACCTTCCTGCCTCTTTATACTCTGCTACACCCTAAAGTTTTGGCTACTTGGGTTGAAAAAAAACTTTACACCATCCCAGCTAAAATCTTAAAGATAGGCACTGAAGAAACAACCCCTGAATGGCAAGCTATGGCTCAACAGGGTCTTTTTACTAAAGATTATCAAAACAGTATTAAAACCTTGAAAGACTGGGGAACATCTATTGACCATCCTCTTCTTAAAAAACTTGAAGATAAAGCTGAGCATTTTAAAGAGCAACAAAAGGCCCCTTATAAAATTAAAAAGGGCATTTCTCTAATTCAATCATGGCGAGATACAGCAGCCGCTAAAATCTTAAAGCACTATTATCATTTTGATAAAATTACCGGCCGACATAAAATTTATGATAAAGATTTAAAAGCAAATTTGCCCAAACTTTCCCCTGATCCAATTTGGAGTCAGGGTGGTTATGCCGGTTTTTTAAAAAACACTCTTGACCGTTTCCGTTTTGCTATTAGGGGTTACGAAAAGATTAGTAAATTCGTTACTAAAGGAAAACATACTTCTTTTTTAGTTCCAGTTAAAAAATTCTTCTCCCAGAAAGTTACTCAACCAATTGTTAGGTGGTTGGCAAAAACCGCGGCCGGCAAAGCTGTTAAAGCTGGTGTTAAAAAAGCCGCTGGTTGGTTAGCTACTAAATTAGGAGTAAAAATTGCCGTAAAAGCAGGCATTGCTGCAGCTGGAGCCGCCAGCGGACCTCCAGGTTGGGTAATTGCGGTCGCTACATTTGCTATTGATATTTTAAAGTTTCTTGGTAAAAAAGCTGTTGGTTTTATTCAAAGAATAATTAGAGACCCGGAAAAGGCTTTATTGTCTGTTGGAGCTGGTATTTTAATGCTGGTTTTTATCCCTATGCCTATCGCCTTAATCGCCGTTGCCCCCATTGCCATTGGCGGTATTGGAATTACTAGTTTCATTTTAGCTCCAACTACTCTAATTACTATTGGAGGAGGCATTGGAACTTTTTTCACTTCTCTCACTGCCCTCTCATTTGCTCTTCCGGTCACTCTTTTTATTGTTACCCTTCTTGCTGTCTTGGCTGGCCTAACCTTATTCGTTGTTCTTGTTGTTTCTGGCGCTTTTATCTTACCCAGTCAAGTAGCCGAAGTAACTCCCATCACTACTTCTCCTTATGTTTCAGAATATTTTGAATTAAAAAAAATCGCTTCTGTGAACCATTTAGAAAACAATCAACTTCCAGCAAAAATCACTTACACCATTACCATTAAACCTAAAAACAATTATGTTCTCAAACTAAATCAAATTAACGAACAGATTACAGTCTCCAAAAAAAATAGCACCCCACAATTAGAACCTTGTAAATTTGAAGAATTACCAACAATTATTGAAAAAACAGAAACCTTAATATGTGAAAAAACTTTTAACAACGATTTTACTGATAGTGCTGTGATAAATACCGTAAGCTTACTTATTAGCATTGAGGGAGAAAAAGGTATTCAAAAAGGAATCACTAGCGCTACTGTCACCATTGGGGAACCTCCAGGGGAATGCCCATCAGGTTGGCCAATTAACCCAAATGAAGCTCCTGGAGCTTATATTTCCCAAGGGCCAACAACAACCGGATCGCACCAAGGAGACGAAGCTATTGATATTGCCATTGGAAACAACACTCCCGTTTATGCAACTCATGAAGGAAAAGTTACAAGAATTTTTTATGACGGCGGGGGAGGACGAACTATTGAGATCACTGGTGTTTGTGAAGGTGTTGAATTTAAATCTAAATATTTACATTTAAATGCTTATTTAGTTAGCGTTGGTGAGACAGTAACTAAGGGTTCTTTAATTGCACTCTCAGATAATTCCGGTTCTCATACCACTGGGGCACATTTGGATTATCGTTTTTCTGGTTTACTCATGGAACCACCCTATATTCCAGTTGATGTTCGTGGGTGCAGAGGGAATAGAATAAATCCCTGTTATAGTTTTTAAGTCTGTTTTATAATATTTAAAAATGACAAAAATTAAAAATTTCTTCCATAAATTTTGGCTTTTTATCTTTTTAGCTAGTATCAGCGCGATATTAATCATGTTGTTTTTCTTAAATAAAAACTCGCGAATTGAAGAGAAAAAAATTTTAACCAGTATCATCAACCCTAAAATCTCTTATTATAATTCAATTAAGCCTGATATTGGTTCACTTGAGTCTAAATTTCCAGATTTCCCTTTACAAATTGAAGTATTCCAAGTTAACAGTGTTAATTTTTCAGATAGAGAAGCATTAAAAATTAGTCAAGAATTTAACTATCAAGAAGACCCGATTATTATTAATGATATTTATGGCCCTGTTTATACTTGGACTAATGAATTTAATAACCTTTCTATCTACCTCAAACAAGGAAAATTTCATTATAATTTGGATTTATTAAGAAATCCTGAACTAATTTCTGGTTTACCTCCATCAATTCAAGAATCAAAAATAAAATTTAATGAATTATTAGAAGAAAAAAAACTGAAACCAAATGAAAAGTTTGAAATATATTTTATAGATGAAGGTTATTTTATAAATAATGATTCTAACTTCATAAAAACTAATCAAGATGACCCACAAAAAAAATTCACATTCCTCAAAGCAATTTATAAAATAGATAATTTAAAAGTTAATGGGCCTGAAGAACCTTTAATTAGTATTTATTTTGGTAATAATTTTCAAATAGCTCGTTTTGACTATAATAAAATTTTTAAATTAACTTCTTTAGATAATTATCCTCTTAAATCAAAAAATGATTTACTTGAAAATATTAAACAAAATCCGAGATTAAGTTATTTAAAAAGCGAAAAGGGTTTTTACCAAGAAAATCTTATTAATGAAGACAAAATTGATTTAAAAAGTCTTTCTTTTGAAAAAATTGAATTAATTTATTATAAAGAAACACAAACTCAATCTTACCTTCAACCTGTTTTTCTAATTACCGGTAAAGGAGTTTTAATTGATGGGACTCAAACTGAAGCCGGTCTTTATATCCCCGCTATTAAAGATGAATATCTTCTAAAATAATTAAGGTGATTTTATTTTATTCTTGAATCCGAATCGGCATAACAATATGAAGGAAAGAATTATCATTGGCTGGCGAAAAAACACCTGGACTTAAAGAATCACTTATTTGAAGATTAATTAAATCTGACTTAATTGAGTTAAGAAAATCCATTAAATAGCGGGCATTAAAAGCAATTTCCCCTCCATCCCCCTCGCTTTTAACCTCTAAAATAATTTTATTTTCACCC
>CAZQCJ010000024.1:0-26100 GCA_964591885.1 uncultured Gammaproteobacteria bacterium | reverse complement strand
AACCTGAATCTTTATTATCAGCTTTATCTCTCGCTTCAAGCTTGATGGTGTATTCTCCATTCGGAACTGTAGTTGTATCCCAATCAAAAAAGTGTTTATCAACAAATTCATTATCTTCATAAACCGTTCCGGGCCCGGCAACCTTCACCCCTGAATTATTCTGGATAACAAGCCAATATCGCCAAAGATTCTCGTCAAGAACCGTACCGCGAATGGGCACTGTATCAAAAAGCACAGTTCCTGTAGGTAACGTTATTTCAACATCGGGAGCGTCTTGGTCGAGTGTTAAGCCACATTGATCTGAAATTAGACTTTCATTCCCCGCTTTATCTACTGCAATTACCGTATAATAATAAGGATTATGACCCAGCGTCATATTGGCAAAATAGCGAGTATCTGGAGAGTAAACTTTTTTATGATAAGGATTAAACTTTGTCCCAAACCAATAAAAATCTATATCTCCCTCAGGATTAGCCGACCAACTGATCGTTATTTTGGTATCATTAGTATAACCACCACAACCCAAGTAATTTGAACTAATGGGGTTGTGTGTTTTATATATTCCTAAGCCCAGGGGTTTAGAAGGAGCTACAGAATCATATGTAATCTGACAACTTCCTGCTAGAGATTTTCCCAAAAGCGCCCAGTCAGAGGTATTCCCCGATTTATCAACCGATCTAACGGCAAAACCGTTAATCCCATCCGTAGGTGGAATCCAGCTATGCTCAAACTTATTTACATACAAAACCCGCTCATTAATTCCTATGTTTCCATCAGGCTTAAAAGAAGTATATTCATAATGATCAAAACTTGGGTCTCCTGCAGACATATCATCCCAAACTGGAATAAGCGTTTGCCTTTGCACAATATCACCGCATTGATATTCCTTCAATCCATCCGGCGTAATACGTTTTAGACCGGTTGGTTTTGCTGGTGAAGTTTTATCAAATGTAACTGCACAACCACTACTCCAACCGCTCCAATTTCCAGCCGCATCTCTTGCCCTCACCCTTACGTACCATAAACCCTCAGTTCCTCCGCCCCCACCAAAAGTTCTATAGTTTGTGTAGGGAGTACTCCAATTTTCAGCTCCATACCAATTAACACCTCCTGGATATTTCCATTGTCTTTGATACTCCACTGCCCCACTTGCAGATTCGTCAGACCAATGATGAGAAATAGAGTTCTGATTTATATATCCACCACAGTCTACCTCTATATCCGGTCGTGGTGTCGCATAATCTCCAGGTGAAACATTAAATCCTAAATCTGTTGGAGCTTGAGGAGGAGTATTATCAATTATTATTTTATAAGGATCTGCAGGCCCATTACTCCAGTCAGTTTCGTTTCCTTGATCGTCCTTTGCCTTAACTCTCAAATAGTAAGTCCCTTCGGGCGTCCCTGATGTAAAAATTTCGGAAGCTGACAACCAACCACTTGTATAGGCAGGAATCGTGTATATCTCATCTTTGTAAGATTCATATTTGTAGGTAAAAGCCGGATAAGTCCCCGTAGAATCCGTCCAATCAACTTTATCCTGTGTTGCAGTTGTTTTGTAAGAGTTGTTTGCAGGATAAGTAATTGTCGGTGCTAGTAAAAACATGACGGAATCAGCTACTAAATTTCCGTTGGTAATTCCAGTCTTAACTTCAATTTTTACATAATCCGCAGCCGATAGGTCAAAAGAGCCCAAGTCATACCATCCTGAACACGTTCCGTTTGTGGCGGAAGACCCGTCGGCTTTTAATTTTTGATTAATATCATCAGATGTGTATATTAAGGCACCATCTTCAGCATAGACCTGATAATTAGCATTGGTGGCATGGTCATCCCAAGTTGTCCAGTTAACTTTTACCGAGTATCTTCCGCTTGGAGCACTTACAGGCAAAGTCCAAGTTGCCACTTTACCTGTCTGGGAAGACTCAACCCACCTATGATCATTATCTCCACAACCACCACTGTTATATACTTTCCAGTCGTTATCCGAATAACTATTGTCTCCATCGTCGATAATAAAAATAGTAAAGTGGTCAAGCCCTTTAATTGTTATTTTGTTGTTGCCAACATCTTTCTCTCCTTCGATTTCTTTGATATTTTCTAAACTATCAACATTTTCTGCATATTTAACTGTAGCCTTTCCGTCTGATTCTTGAGGAAAAGGAAGGGTGAGATCATATTCAAAAGTCCCATCCTGCATGCCAGCGGTAATATCATAGGCCCATTCACCATGAGGATTAGTGCCTTCTGGAAGATTTAAACCTGAAATTTTAACTTTTTGGATTTTTAAAGGAGTTCTTAAATTCTCACCTTTGGGTAGACATTTGAAGGTAATCGTAACTTTATTTTCTAATGGAAAAAGATATTTAACTCCAATCTTAACTTTTTCTTTTGTTTCCGCTATTCCTTTTTCATTATCAATATTCCAATCTCCATCCTTACTATCAATAATAGACTGATGATCAGCTAAACATTCCTTTTCTATTTCTTGTTGATCTGGATTTTCCAACCAAATATTTTCTTCAGCGTTTAAATCAAGACTAGAAGCAATACTTTCCTCAATTAAATTTAAACTACCGTTTTCAACAATAAATCTTTTACTCATTAACCAAGTTTCACTCTTAACCTCAATTTTTAAAATACCTCGTAAAACATTATGGGGAAGACAACTCTCATTTGTTGAGCAAGTGCCGGCATAAATTTCTTTGGAGAAGTTTCCTGTTTCATTTCTATCTTTTCCCTCGACAACTTCTGTTTGTGTATCAGTTCGATAAGCCAATAGATAATCAACTTCTTCAGACGTGTTAACAGTAAGATTAAAAGAGTTTTTGTTTTGATCAAAAGTAATCTCTGATTTTAATTTTTCTTCGGATAAAACCGGTCTGGCATAAAAAATCCCACTTACTAATTGCAGTAAGAGGGAAAAAATAGCCAAACTAGAAAAAAACTGGTGAAGTTTTTTCTGTTTCTTTGGTGTTAAATGAAAAAAGCCTGTCACAAAAATTATTTTTTTATTAAAATATTTTGTCCGGTTTCGTCATTAGCTCCCTGTAACTAAAACGACCAAATAAAAGTTACAGATCAAAGCTTACACCAATATTTTAAAGTATTATTTGGCAGGTGGCGCCGATTATATTATCTCTTAGCACCATTGTCAAGTCTTATAGGAATTCAGTCAACTAGAACTTTCTCAATCAAACCTCAAGAAAAAGATATCAAGAAAAACAAGGCTTTTTATTCCTCTGTTTCCTTGGCTATAATCAATAATCTCTTAAGAGTAGTTCCCGGCGGATAACAGGTTTGTAAAGTTAAAATTTTGCCTTTTAAAGTTTTTAAATAATCATTCAATTCTTCTGGTCTGATAATTTTTTTCTCTAGGACTTGATAAAGATATTTTTCTTGTTGATAATAAACAAAAACTTCATCGTCTTTTTCCATCTTGTTTAAAAGATAAAAAACGGCGTTGTAACGACTGGCATTTAAAGAAGTGTCAGTTGAATGAGCAAAGATAAAAACATTGCCTTCTTCTCCAGGGTTAGCGCTGCCCTTGGCTTGAGCGACGCCTTTGGCTAATAAAGGCAAATATTCTTTGGAATTACTAGCGTCAACCTTAGGAAAAACCTTAGCGTTGATATTTATTTTCGGGATGACCAAAGCAAAATCTTCATCAACCGGAATAATCTCCTCTTTTTCTTGAGATGAATTTTTAACTGAAACAAAGCGATAGCTAATTTCTTCTTTAAGAACCGGAAAATAAATCAGATAAAGAAGCAAAAAGCCACCCAGGATAAGCAATATTCCTAAAACCTTTAAGATATCTTTTTTACTGGAGGTATTCTTGAATGTTGGCATTATGTTCCTCTACTGTCCGGCCATAGTGCATATTGCCTTTGAGGTCAGAGATGTAAAACCAATATTCAGAATCCTGGGAATAGATGACGGCCTCGATAGCAGAGAGGCCCGGATTACAAATCGGGGCTGGCGGTAAACCCTTATGAATATAGGTATTGTAAGGAGAATCGATTTTTTTATCAGCAGCGGTTGGAGGTAGCCACCAATTACAATCATCTTCTCCTTGAGAACACCTAAGATTAGCCAAAGCGTACTGCATGGTAGCGTCAACCTGCAAAGGCCAGCCAGCTGCCAGTCTCTTAAATAAAATACCGGCAACAATTGGCCGGTCTTTCTCATGCTTGGCTTCTCTCTCAACCAGAGAAGCTAAAATCAAGACTTCTGGCTGACTTAAGCCAGCTTTGCTGACTTGGTTGATTAAATCATCGTCAAATCTTCTTTGGAAATTACCCTGCAGAAACTGGAAAACAGCCGAAGCTGAAGCCTCTCTGGGTAACAGATAAGTATCCGGGAATAATTCTCCTTCATGGTCAGCTGTTAAGGCGAGGAATTCCTCCTGGTCAAAATTTTCCAGATTATTAACCAAACGCCGGGCAAATTCCTCTCTTCGCCAACCCTCAGGAAAAGTCAACCAAATATCCTGTGTTCCCTGGGTTAAAAACTCAATAACTTCTTGGAGAGTCTGGGAGGGTTTTAGACGAAAACTCCCGGTTTGAATCTTCTCTTCCAGGTTTCTCATTCTTCCCAATAGCTTAAAAGCCACCCCGCTGCGGATTAAGCCCTCCTCCTGTAAACGAAAAGCGACTGAAGATAAACTTTCTCCTTTGCCGACAATAAAAGTTTGGCCAGCTGAAGTATCATCTCCGTCAAAAGGAAGATTTGCCCAACGCCACCAAAGAAAAAAAATCGCCGAAACGGCAATTAAAAGAAGAAGGATAAAAACTAAGCTAGACTTCTTCAAAGAGAGCCCTTCGATATTTTTTGGTTTTCGGGTCATAGATAAAAATTCGCCCGCATTTGCAAGTCACTTTTTCTGTTCCGTCTTTTCTTTTTTCTCTTTTCCCTTTATCTAAAGGCTTGCCACAACCAACACACTGCCCTCGAGAGAGCAACCAAGCTTGAACTGGAGCGATAATATTTTTAAACATCTGTTTTATCTAGCCAGCTTTGCAAAATCAAAGCGGCAGCAAAAGCATCTTCTTTCTTTTTTCTGGATTTTCTTTTAAGACCTGCTTCCTTCATTTTATCAAGAGCATCCTTGGTCGTCAAGGTTTCGGCCTGGTAAAAAACCGGTAAACCGGTAGCCTGATGGATTTTTTCACCAAAGTTTTTAATCAAATCAACCAAACCGCTTTCCGGTAAGCCGATAACAACTTGGCTTATTTTTTCTTTTTGGCAAAGAGATTTAATTTTATCAATAACCAAAAGGCTCTTGTCTTTAACTTCGATTGTTTTTAGAGGTGTTGCTAATTTACTTTCCGTATCCGCTAAGCTTAAACCGATTTTTCTCAAGCCAAAATCAATCCCTAAAAGTTTCATTTTATTCAAAATCTTACCAATTTAGCTGTTACTATTAATCTTCTTAAATAAGTCCCTGGCGGAACACAGGTAATGAGGGTCAAATATTCGGCGTTGTGACGCTGCTCTAAAACCGAAACATCATCTGGCAAAACTTCACGTAAATTAATGATTTCATAACGATAAGTAATGCCATCAAAATCAATTAAAATTTCGTCTTTCTCTTCTAGGGTAGGGAGAGTGGAAAAAATAGTTTTGTAGTTTTTAGGATTAAAAAATTGCGGCAGAACTGAATGCCCAAAGATTACTGTATTACCATACTGACCGGGTAAGGCTGTCCCTGGATATTGAATCAAACTCTCCATTAAATCTTCACCGCCTAAATGAACAATGGCTTTTTCGATTTTAAGCTGAGGAATAGAAAGAGTGTAATGAGTAATTTTGCTTGGCTGAGGAGGTGATGGATTGGCAGCAGTAGGAAACCAGGCTGAAGGACGGCTATAATCAATAACAGTTGTTGATTCCCCTAAGACCTCAACCGGCGAAATTAATTGTTGGCTAAAACTTTGGCTTTTAAATTCATATTTTAAAATCGGCCAGAAAACATTAATTAAAAAAAACAAGCCCACTAAAAGAACGGCCAAGGGAAGATATCTTAAGAAATGAATTGTCCTTTGATAATGAAAAGATTTCGGTTGTTTTTTAACGTAAATATAAAGCATTTTAAAAACTACTCCGTTTCAACTTCAATATTAATTCGCTTTAAAAGGCGAGGAAAAGTTGCTATTGATTGTGGCAATTTAGGTCTAATTTCAGCTTCAAAAGAAGCCACATTAGCTAAGTTGCTCAAATAAGTTTTCCCAATCACCGGTTTTTTCCCTAAGAGATTTTTCTTGATTTCCTCAAGATTAATTTTAGGAACCAAATCGGCTTTAAAGCGAGCCCGAAAAGAAAAAACGTCTTTGTCGCTCGAGGTTTCTGGCTCAAAATCAATCTCTGTTTTCTCAGAATCATACTCAAAATCATCTGGAACTAAATTACGAATTTCAACTTCAACCAATTGTTTAAATTCATTCTCCTGAAAACTCAAGGCCGTTGTTTTTAATTGAAGACTTAGTTTTACCTGGCTGGATTCCTCGCCAACTTTCTTATCAAAAGTTTTCTCTAACACCTGAGAGGCTAAAGATTCTTCAACTAAATTTTGCCCTGGAATTAAGTCGGTTTTTAAATCATCTAAAGATTTTTCTTCCAATTCTGACTGCAATTCAGCCAAAAGTTTATCGACATCATCTTCAGCCACAACTTGGACTTCCCGCGAGCTACCCTCACTAAAACTGTTTTCGTTTTTAGCAACAAAATCAGATTTGGCTAGATTACCGATACTGAATTCAGAGTCGGCAGCTAAATTTCCCTCACTGCCAATTTCCACAGCCGTTACCTTGACTTTTGCTTTCCCAGGTTCGGAATCAGCGGCTGTCCCGCTTTCAGAAGCAACTGAAACCTTTTCATCAAAACTAAATTCAATTCCAGCCGGGCTACTGATTGTAACCCCTTCAGCAAAAGTTCTGGCCTGGTCAGTGGCGTTGAAAACAGTTACTTCTCCCTTAGCTTTATCGCCAATTAATTTCGTTCCAGTTGTGTTTGCTTCTTTCTCGCCTTTAACTGTTGCCTGAATCTCATTAGCCGGCAAAATCAAATTCTCTTTATCAATCGTTGTCAAGGAAGGATCAAGCTTAATAACAAAATCTTTTTCCAAAACCTTAGGCTTAACTGTTAAAACAATATTGGCTCTGGGCAAAAACCAATATAAAGACCATAAGCCAATCAACAAAACTAACAAAATTACACCCGTCAAAAGAAAAACGGCTAACCCTCGCTGGCTTAAAGTTTCCCGGAAAGAACCCAAGAAGCCACCTAGATTCAAGCTTTTGAAAAAGCTCAATTTTCCCCAAAGATAATCAAGTTTGGGCTTAAAGACTAATTTTGGCTTTTCTTCTTCCAGCGGAGCCACTGGCTCCAAGGAAGTCTTTAACTCCGGTGAAGTCTTTAATTCCGGTGGTTTTTGAGAGCTTATCTGACTGATATCTTGGTTTTTAACAAAACCAAAAAGATTCTCCGGTTCTTTTTCTCCTAAATCCGGTTTTTCCGGCTCCTTCATTTCTACTTCTTCAGTCTTTGTTTTAACAGCTTCAGCCTCTACCTCTTTTGCCTCAACAACTTTTTCCTCCAAACCAGAAACCTCCTCTGTTTTTGCTGGTTGGCTAAGGGTTGTTGTTGCCATTTCTTTAACTCCTTTTACTTCAGCTATTTGCGAAGCGCTGGCTAAAACGATTGACTTAATGTCAAAATCAGCTGATAAAATCTCCACTTTAGGTAAGTGAAGAAAATTGATTTTTTCATCCTGCCAAGGCCAATTGATTAATTCTTGTCGGGCTTCTTCAAGCTTTTCTTCATGATCATAAAGTAAAATTCTAGCTGGGAAAGGCTCCTCTCTGCCTGAACGAGAAAGACCTTCAGTTAAATCCCCGCCTAGATTCTCACTACGAACAACTAAGTTTGTTTCCACCACTCGCCCAGCTTCAACTAGGCTCACGGCAATTTTCTTTTTACCTAGACCGATTAAAATAGCGTTAAGCGGAACCCCTTCCAGCTTTTTCAGCCAATGAGCAATTGCTTCAGGAATAACAACAAAACCCAAGGGAGTTAGTTCCAGTTTCTGGGAAATCTTTCTTAAAATTTCTGCTTTAGGGGGAGTAATTTTGTTTTCTTCAATCCATCCAGATGATAATCCAAAAATTATTTTCTTAGGCTCTCTGCCTGTTTGAGATGGGGTTAATCTCTCTATGGCTGAAGATAAAGAAGTATCAACCGCTTCTATAATTTCTTCTTCTTTGGCCCAAATTACAGTTTCTCCGAGGCTTAAAAGTTGACTTTGATCTTCTTCTATTGTCCAAATGGCACTTTTAACCTGTTCGGCATCAATTTCTAGAGCAAAAAAATATTCTTTTTTTTCTGGTTCAGGTTTATTTAATCCGAGCATAAATTCGGCGCTTGCCTGTCCCGACTGCCTCTTCCTTTACTATTTTAACACTACCAATCTTTCCAAGCGAGTCAACATGAGGTCCACCGCAAACTTCCTGGGAAAAACTACCAATAGAATAAACCTTCACCTTCTCTCCATATTTGTCAGCAAAAAAAGCTAAAGCTCCTTTTTTCTTGGCTTTATCTAAAGTCATCATCTCCATTTTTACCGCTAAGTCTTTTTGAATTTGCTGGTTAATTAAATCCTCAACCTCCTTAATTTGTTGCGGCGTTAACTTCTCCGGATAAGTAAAGTCAAATCTTAACCTTTCCGGCGTAATATTACTTCCGACTTGATGGACTTCTTCCCCTAAAATCTGCCTTAAAGCCTGATGTAAAAGATGGGTTACGGTATGAAGTTTGGTCACCTGTTCAGAATGATCTGCTAAACCCCCGGCGAATTTTCTCTTTAAACCCATTCTTGATTTTTCTTGGTGCTCTTTCTGAAACTTGAAAAATTTTTCCTCTTCTATCTCTAAATTTTTCTCCCTAGCCAATTCGGAAGTTAGCTCCCAGGGAAAACCATAAGTTTCGTAAAGAAAAAAAACTGATTTACCTGGAATTTTTTTAGTTTTATCAATTAAATCGCTATTAATAATTTTTTCAAATTCTTTTAAGCCCTTTTGTAAAGCTTTTTGAAATTTTTCTTCTTCAAAACTCAATTGGCTTAAAATCAAACTCTGGTTTTCTTTTAAAAGAGAATATTCTGTTTTATAAAAATCAATTACTTTTTCGGCAATTTTAAAGGTAAAAAGCTGATTGATACCTAATTGTCGACCATAACGAATGCTTCTTCTAATTAAACGACGAACCACATAACCTGCCTCCGTATTAGAAGGAGTTACTCCATCAGCAATGGCAAAAGTAGCGGCCCGTAAGTGGTCAACTATAATTCTCATTGCTTTCTGATTTTCTTTCTCATATTTTTTCTTACTAACTTCTTCAATTTGTTTAATTAAACCGTTAAATAATTCTGTTTGATAAACATCGTCTTTGCCTTGAAGCATAGCGATTGTTCTTTCCACCCCCATACCGGTATCAATATTTCTCTGTTTTAATTTTTCCAGCTTACCGTTAGGCAGGCGGTTAAATTCCATAAAAACGTTATTCCAAATTTCAAAATATTTACCGCAATTATCACCAGGATGACAATTTACTCCACAGGCTTTTCGGCCAGTATCATAAAACATTTCCGTATCCGGGCCACAAGGTCCAGTTTCACCAACTGACCACCAATTATCCTCTTTGCCTAAAAAATAAATTCTTTCGGAAGGAATTCCTAATGATTTCCAGATTTCAGCTGATTCTTCATCCTTAGGCGAGTTTTTACTACCGGCAAAACAAGTAACGCTTATCCTTTTAGGATTTAGATTTAATTCTTTAATTAAGAATTCCCAGCTCCACTCAATTGCCTCTTTTTTCCAATAATCACCTAAGGACCAATTGCCCAACATTTCAAAAAAGGTTAAATGAGAGCTATTGCCAATTTTTTCAATATCTTGAGTTCTTAAACAGCGTTGATTGGAAGCCAACTTTTGGCCTAAAGGGTGTTTTTCTCCTAAAAGGTAAGGTACTAAGGGATGCATGCCGGAATTGATAAAAAGAGCCGTGGGATCATTTTCCGGAACAAGAGAAACATTGGGAAGAACTTGATGACCTTTTTTAACAAAAAAATCTAAATATTTTTTCTTTAAATCAGTGGCTTTCATTAACCTAATAATACTTTAAAACGAAGCTGTAAGCAAGAAAGAATGAATCTTTGATTTAAGAAATTGGTTTACCGCGGCGAGTGAAAAATTTTTGGGCGGCTTTATGGCCTTTTTCTTCCAGTTCCTCAATTCGAGACAAGCCCATCTGGGCTTCTTCAGCAATATCCTGACGGAAATCTTTGGCTTTTTCTTCAAACTCTTTTTTAACCTGAACAACTTTCTTTTTAAACTCCTGGCCCTTATCCTCCAAGTCTTTAACTAAACCATTCAAATTTTCTAGAACATCACCGCTTTTTTCTTTAATCTCTTTTTTTATTTCTTTACCTTTTTCTGTTTGGTTTAGAAACCAAATGGCCATTGCCCCTAAAACAGCTCCGGCTACTAGACCCCTAAAAAAGCTGCCTCCCTGATGATTTTCTTCACTCATCTTTTTTCCCCCTCTTTTCTTGTTCTTCTTCTTCTTGTTTTTTCTTTTTACGGTTGATCAACCAACCTAAAATGCCAGAGAAACCAGAAAAACCACCAAATGAATTAAATAAAGAAGAGATTGGTTTGGTTACAGAAGAAGAAAGAGTTCCGGCATCATCCAAAATTTTATTGACTTTTTCCACCGAGCGCCGGCCTTCCTTTAAAATCAAAAAGATTTGGATACCAATAATTGCCAAAACAACAGTCAGGATGGAGACAACAACAATTAAAAGAATTTGAGTTGGACTTAACATGGGCAGGTTCCTTTTGTTTTACTTTACAATTTTCAATTTTCTCCGTCAACTATAACTTTCAATATCTTTTTCAGTCGCCGGGTTGATAGAAAACGGTTCTCTCAATGCTTCTTTTCTTACCCAGCTTATTGGTAGCTTCAATAATCAAATTGTTTTCACCGGGGTAAAGGCTTACTTGATGACTAAAATCGCCGTTAGAAGAAAGCAAAACGACCTCTTTATTAACCGTCACCAAAGAATCAGGATCAGCCCGTCCAATAACTTCGATAGTTACCTGGCCCACCCGGGTATCCGGAACTGGCTCGGTAATTTTTAGAGAAGGTGGTCTCACTAAAGAAAGATATTGGAAAATTAACCAACCAGCTAAAATAATAAAGAAAAAGACAACTATAATTATTGTTGTTTTTTTGGGCGTCCAGTTAAATTGTCTTCTTACGACCGGCTTAACTAAGCCGCCAAGAACTACTTTTTTCTTTTCTTTCCCCATAAAATCCCGCCGGAAAAAAGCCAAAACTTGCGCTGAAGGAAGACCCAAAAATTCGGCGTAACTTTTCAAAAAACCTTTAATGGAAGCAATTGAGGAGAGTCTCTGGAAATCATTAGCTTCTAAAGCTGCCAAAACATCTTGACGAATTTTAGTCTGCTCCGAAACCTGCTCTAAAGTTATCTTTCTCTCTAATCTTGCCTCCTGAAGAATTTTACCAACATTTTTCATTCTTGATTTACTTTAGAGGCTAAATAATTTTGCGCATTTTGACTAAAAACCTCTCTAGCTTTGGAACCCTCGGAAGGACCAACAATACCAATTCTTTCCATTTGGTCTAGAATGCGAGCGGCACGCGCATAACCAACTTTTAATTTCCTCTGTAATAAAGAAGCTGAAGCTCTTTCAAAATTACAAACAATACGTACCGCATCATCAAGCAATTCATCCTGCTCTTCCTCTCCTTCTTCAAATTTGGAAGACTGAGTTTTTACCGGTACTTTCGTTACTTCCTCAGTATAGTCAGGAGGTGCTTCAAATTTTTTCAAAAAGTCAATCAATTTCCTAATCTCGCCGTCAGAAACAAAAGTTCCTTGAATACGAGCCGGTTTTGCTTGATCCGGCGGGATAAAAAGCATGTCACCACGCCCCAGTAATTTCTCCGCTCCAGGCGTATCAAGGATAACCCGAGAATCAATTTGTGAAGAAACATTAAAAGCAATTCGACAAGGAATGTTAGCTTTAATCAAACCGGTAATAATATCTACCGACGGCCTTTGGGTGGAAACAATAAGATGAATACCAGTAGCTCGAGCCATTTGAGCGATTCGGCAAATCTTATCCTCAACATCAGCCGGAGCAAACATAATGATATCAGCTAGCTCATCAATGATAATAATAATGTAGGGCATCGCGGTAAAACCAGCCAACTCATTGTAAGCCTCAATATTACGAACGCCAACTTCGGCAAATTTTTTATAACGCTCATCCATTGTCTGAATCGACCACTCAAGAGCCGAAAGAACTTTATTGGCTTCAACAATAACCGGCGTCATTAAATGAGGAATCCCGTTGTATTGAGTCAACTCAACTCTTTTGGGGTCAATTAAAATTAGTCGGACTTCAGCTGGAGAAGCTCGAAAAAGCAAGGTAGTAATAAAAGAATGAATGCAAACTGATTTACCGCTGTTAGTTGCTCCGGCAATTAAAATATGGGGCATTCGGCCAATATCAGCAATCACCGGCTCTCCGGAAACATTCAAACCTAAAGAGACAACTAATTTAGACTTGTTTCTTTTCATTTGTTCTGAGGTTAACATCCGTTTCAAGCCAACAATCTCCAAGCTGCGATTAGGAACCTCAACCCCAACTAAAGAACGCCCTGGAATCGGAGCCTCAATTCTAATTTGGCCTGTTGGGGCAGCTAAGGCCAAGGCTAAATCATTAGCCAAAGCAGTGATTTTGGACAATTTAGTTCCCAAAGTAATTTCTAAAGCATACTGAGTTACGGCCGGTCCCAAATTAACTTCAGAAACACGAGCGGAAACACCAAAAGATTCCAGTGTTTTCTCAATCTTTTCAGCATTCCCTTTAATATCCCCTCTGTCAGCTTTGCCAGACATACTTTCAGCCAATAAAGATAAAGGCGGATATTCCCAAACTTGACCTTCAGCTGACAGGCTTTTAATTGGACTTTTACTACTTTCTAAATTAGTTAAAGAAGTTGATGTCTTACTCACGCCTGTAGGAATTTTCAAGGCTGGTTTTTCTGAAGTTGGTTGCTCTTTAATCTGAAAAGGCAATTTCTTACTGTTTAGCTGGGAACGAGTTGTCGCTTTTCTTAACAAAGAAAAAATCTTCCCTAAAAACAAAAGCATCTCCTCTAAAGAAGTGTTAAAAAAAACAACCAAACCAATAAAAGCAAAACCAAATAAAAATAAAAAGGCGCCAACATTAGTAATTAAAAAGGCTAGATTTTGCCACATTTCAAAACCAATTAAACCCGAACGAGACAAAGCAATAGAGGAAAATAATAAAAGCAAACCACCAACTAAAACATTAGGATGAGCTAAACGCCACTGCAAGCGCAAAAGCATTAAGCCGGCTATCATTAATAAAAAGGGCAGAAAAATAATTCCCCAACCAAGATAGTGAGTTAAAATCAAATAAAGCTTGCTTAAAAAAGGTCCTTGTTGGGAAAAGGAAAGAATAATTACTCCAGCCAGAATAAAAAGTCCGACAGTAGAAAAGGTATAAAGTGTTGTTGTCTTAAGTTTTAATTTAAATGGTTTACGCCGACGACCTCTGGACATCTTGTTTTCTATTATAGCAAAAATCTAATCTTATTTAACAAATTCCGAGCGAAGATTAATTTTAGTTCCCAAACGGACTTTACCTCCAGGCAGCATTTCAATTATTCGATTCCTCTCCGGAAGTAAAATTTGTTTTTCTTGATAGCCCATTTTTTGAGCCAACAGGGCATATTGTTTCATTTGACGGAAAGCGCCCCCAATCGGCAATATCCATTTAGGCCTGGTTAAACTAATCAGTAAAGATAAATCAGCTTGAGCGGCATGTCCGCTAACATGAATATCATCCAGAATTTCCGAATAAGAAACCTCTGCTCCCAAAAAAGAAATTCTATCAATTAAATGATGGATTGAGAGTTCGTTGCCAGGAATATAATCAGTAGAAAAGACAACTTTATCACCAGGTTTTATCTTAATTTGCGGATGCTTACCATGAACAACTTTTTCTAAAGACGAGCCTACTTGAGCCTGAGAACCGGCAATCAGAAAAGCTAATTGTCGAGGTTGATAATGATTCATCTTTTTTAAAGGAATAATTACCCCTGGGGGTGGTTCCAGATAGCCCAAACGAACAGCAATATTAAGCACTTTATCAACTGAAAAACCAACTAGGATTGCCTTCCGACCATGTTCAGCTATAACATTAAGAGCCTGTTGCCAGCGGGAAATATTAGAAGACATCGTGGTCACGAAAAATTTCCCTTGGCAATCCTTAATCTCCCTTTCAAAAGACTCCTCAATCATCCGTTCAGATAAAGTATAACCGGCTTTTTCACTTCGCAGACAGTCAGATAAAAGTAAATCAATTCCTTGATTGCTAATCTGAGCAATTTTACCAACTTCACTCGGGCGCCCCGTAACCGGAGTCCAGTCAAATTTAAAATCACTGCCGTGATAAATTCTTCCCAGAGGCGTTTTAATAACTAAATGATAGCTATCGGGAATCGAATGAGTTATGTAAATAAAATCCAAGGAGAAGGGGCCAAGATCCAACTTCGTTTCTGAATCAAAAACATTAATTTTCCGAGAAAGATTGTGTTCTTCTAACTTTTCCTCGATTAAAGCCGCTGTCCAGCGAGAAGCATAAATGGGAATTTCTCTTTTTACTTTAGACAAGAAAAAAGGCAAACCAGCAATATGGTCTTCATGCCCGTGGCTCAAAACAATCCCCACGATTTTATTCTGGTTTTGAACCAAATAACTAAAATCAGAAACAACTAATTCAGTTTTTTTATGGGATTTTTCGGCAAAGCCCACACCACAATCAACCATCAAAAGATGGTCTTGATATTCATAAACAAAAAGGTTTTGAGTGACATTACCAAAACCACCAAAAGAAATAATTTTTAATTTCTGTCTATCGTCTTTTTTATCTCTAAAAATCATTATTTTTTATTATTTAATCTTTATTTTATTATTTAATTTAATTAATTCTATCTACTTTAACAAAACTACCACTGAGGTAAAAATTCTTTAACATTTTCAACATTAAGATGAAAAGCTTTGTTTTTGCCTTCAACTACCATTTTGGCAATTTTTCGACAAATACCTTCAATCGTTCTTTCCAAAGTTCTAATACCGGCATCATAACCTAAGGGCCTGACAATTTTCAACCAAACTTCAGAATCAATTTTGACTGTTTCCGGACTTAGGCCTGACTCACGTAAAATTCGCGGCAGAACATAATCTTTAGCAATAACAATCTTTTCTTCGTCGCTATAAGAAGGCATTTGGATTGGTTCCAAGCGATCCATTACTGCCACAGAAACATTGCTGGTATTATTGCCTGTCGCAATAAACAAAACCTCTGATAAGTCAAAAGGGTAATCAAGAAAATGGTCACGAAAAGCAACATTTTGCTCTGGATCTAAAAGTTCAACCAAAACTCCCATAATACTTGAACGACCTTCATCCGTTACCCGATCAATTTCATCAAGAAGAATAACGGGGTTTTTCGTCCCAGCTCTTCTTAAAGCCTTAATCACCAACCCTGGTTCGGCATCGGGTCTTAATCTTGATTGACCCCTTAAATCAAGCGGGTCGCCTAAACCACCAAAAGGAATACGGGCAAATTTACGACCCATTGCTTCGGCAATAGAAAAAGCAATGCTTGTTTTACCAGTTCCAACCAAGCCAATAAAAGACAAAATCGGCGCCCGGTGAAGTTCGTTTTTATCTTTCCTTAGTTTTAAAATCGCTAAATACTCTAAAATTCTCTCTTTAATTTGGCCTAAACCATAATGATTCTTGTCTAAAATCTTCTTAGCATTATCAAGGTCTAAAACATCCTGGCTGCGTTTATCCCAAGGCAAATTAGTTACCCAGTCAACATAATGAGCTGCTTTTTCATACTCAGCGGAATATTCACCAAAGCGAACCATTCGCCCTAAGCGCTGAACCATGACTAAAGTTTTTTCCTGAAGTTCTGTCGGAAGATTAACAGCAGCAATCTTTTTTTCTAAGTCAGTGACTTCTTTTAAAAGAGGGGCAAGTTTATCAGTCATCTTTGCTTTAGCTTAACAGAAAAAATTTAACAAAACAATTAATTAACGACGAGGGAATCGAGATGTTTTTCGCTGGAAAGGGCGATCCGAATGTCGAGAAAATCTTTTTTCGCCAAAATCCTTATGTTGAGAAGGTTCGTCTTCTTTCTCGTCTAAATTCATCGTAAGGTTAATACGTCCTTGAGAATCAATTTCTCTTACTTTGACTGTCACCTTTTGGTCAAGTGAGACAACTTCCGAAGGATCATTAACAAATTCCTTTGACATCTTGGAGACATGAACTAATCCTTCTTTACCAGGAAGAACTTCGACAAAAGCACCAAAGGGTTGAATTCTTTTAACTGTCCCTTCGAAAACCTCTCCAGCCTTTACCTCTCGTACGATATTTTTTACCCAGTCAACCGCTTTTTTAACAGCTTTTTCATCTGGTGAGGAAATACTAACTGAACCATCATCCTCAACATCAACAACAGCTCCGGTGTCAGCAATAATTTTTTTGATGACTTTACCACCAGGACCGATAACTTCGCCAATTTTCTCTACCGGAACATGGACAACCTCAATTTTAGGAGCAAATTTAGAAACCGAAGAGCGGGAACTGGATAAAACATTTAACATCTTTTCCATAATAAAATCGCGGCCAACTTTAGCCTGGCTTAAAATTTCTCCAATAGTCTTAATGTCTAAATCAACAATTTTAACATCCATTTGTATGGCCGTAATACCCTTTTTTGTGCCGGCAATTTTGAAATCCATGTCACCATTAAAATCCTCCAAGCCAATAATATCGGAAAGAATGACTTTCTTTTTACCTTCACTAATTAAACCCATGGCAATACCGGAAACCTGGCTTTTAATCGGTACTCCGGCATCCATTAAAGAAAGAGTTGAGCCACAAACTGAAGCCATAGAGCTTGAACCATTAGAAGACATAATTTCCGAAACAACCCTGATAGTATAAGGGAATTCCTCTTCAGTGGGGATAACCGCTTCCAAGGCTTTTTCCGCCAGGGCTCCATGGCCAATTTCTCTTCGTGAAGGCGAACCAATCCGTCCGGCTTCACCAACTGAAAAAGGTGGCATATAGTAATGATGGATATAACGCTTACTCTCTTCACCCTCCATATTCTCAATTAGTTGTTCTAAAGAAGAAGAGCCTAAAGTGGTTACTGTTAAAGTCTGGGTTTCTCCGCGTTTAAACATGGCTGAGCCGTGAGTCCGCGGTAAAAGGCCAACTTCAATTTCAATCGGTCTGATTTCTTCCGGCTTTCTGCCATCAGGTCTTTTCCCCTTGCTAACAATCTGTTCTCTAATAGCTTTTTTCAAAATTTTGTCAACAATGTCAACAATTGTCTCTTTTTTCTGTTCTGAAAACTTCTCAAATAATGCCTTGTGAACATCTTCCAAAAAACTATTATCGATCTTTTTATCAGCAACTGTTGCCACTAACTCTTCTACTTTCTTGCCTAATTCCTCTTCAACTTTTTTCATTAAAGTTGCTTCTGTTACTGTCTTTTTAAAAGATTTCTTCTTGGCCCCAATTTCCTTAGTTAATTCTTCAATTAAGGTAATAACTTTTTGAGCTTCTTTTTGGGCTGTTTCAATGCTCTTTAAAAGAGTTTTCTCTAGAACCTCTTTAGCTCCTCCCTCAATCATAATAACTGCTTGTTTATTACTGGAAATAATTAAATCCAGACTGGAATATTCCAAATCCTGATAGGAAGGATTGGTAATAAAAGTACCTTCGCCGTTTTTAGGAACAAAACCCATTCTGACCGCTCCGATTGGTCCCTGCCAAGGAATTTCAGAGATATTCAAGGCAGCAGAAGCAGCACAAATAGCCGGAATATCAGCATCATTTTCAGCGTCAACTGATAAAACAGTAATCACTACTTGAACTTCATTTTTATAACCTTCGGGGAATAGAGGACGGATTGAACGATCGATCAGACGCGCCGTCAGAATAGCTTCATCCGTTGGTCGACCTTCCCGCTTAACCCAACGAGAACCCTTAATTCGGCCACCGGCGTAAAGTCTTTCCACATATTCAACCTGGAGAGGAAAATAATCAAGATCTTCCCGTGGCTTAGAGGCAACCACAGTTGCTAAAACCATCGTATCACCGTAACGAGCCAAAACAGCCCCAGTAGCCTGTCCGGCTAAACGGCCAACTTCAAGAGTTAGTTTTTTACTGCCAATTTCAACTGATTTGGAAATAATCTTCATTTCTAAAATGCTATTTGGAGAGTTTCAACTCTGCTACAATATTTTTATATCTTGTCTCATCTTTTTTTAGAAGATAAGCTAAAAGTCTTCTTCTCTTGGAGATCATTGATAAAAGGCCTCGGCGAGAATGAACATCTTTTTTATGCTCTTTCAAATGCTCTGTTAAATTCTTAATTTTATGACTCAAAAGGGCAATTTGAACTTCTGGTGAACCGGTATCGCTTTTTGTCTGAGCGAATTTTTTGATAATTTTTTGTTTTTCTTCTAAACTTAAAGACATGTCTTGTAAAATAAATACTAGAAGAAATTTTAACAAAAAAGCTCTTGATTAACAAGGGGATGAATAAAATCGATTTACTAGCACCAGCCAAAATTAACCTTGGCCTTTCAATTTTAAGAAAACTTTCTTCAGGTTATCATGAAGTCAGATTTATTTTTCAGCAGGTTTCCTTATTTGACCGCATCCACCTTGAGGAAATTAAAGAGGATAAAATAAAAGTCTATTGTGATGAAAGTCATGTCCCCCTAGATCAGGTCAACACTGTTTACCAAGCCGCCATCTTAGTCAAAAAAATGATGAAAATCAAAACCGGAATTGCCATTAAAATTGAAAAAAATATTCCGGTGGCCGCTGGTTTAGCCGGCGGCAGTTCGGATGCCGCCCAAACTTTACTAGGGCTAAACAAAATCTGGAATTTAGGCTTAAACACCAAAGACCTAATCAAATTCGGCTTAAAAATCGGTATGGATGTTGCTTATCAGTTAGTTGGCGGGACCAAACTGGCGACTCATTTAGGAGAAAAGTTTCAAAAATTGCCATCATTACCTAAAATTTATTTTGTTTTAAGCAACCCAGGTATTAACGTTTCAACCCAATGGGCTTATCAACATATTGATTATTCCCAAATCGGCAAAAAACAGCTGGAGGAACTTATTTCAGGAATTAAAAACGGTGATGTTAAAAAGATTGCCCAAAATCTTCATAATGATTTTGAATTTTGGGTGCCTCATTTTTATCCGGCTATCCTTAAAATTAAAAGAAAAATGCTTGAAGCCGGAGCTTTAGGAGCAATAATGAGCGGCTCTGGCTCAACTGTTTTTGGGATCTGCGAAAACCAGGCCTCAGCCGTCAAAATCGCTCACCTTCTAAAAAAAGATTATCCTAAAACTTATATCGTAGAGAATTTAGTTTAATTTAAGTCGTTTACCTTAAACCTTAGTATCACCCTTGTAAATTTTGGGTTTGTACCAATCCGGGGCGGGTTGGTGAGAAGAAACTTCATTTGTTTTTTTAGTCCTTTTGAAATCAGTTTTTCTTTCCGGTCTTGTTTCATGAAAAGGCTTTCTGGCTCCAGTCCGAAGGCAAAGAGCTACAGCCTCAAAAGTACTTGGACTGGAATTATTTAAGGAAAAATCAAAAGTGACTTTCTTAATCCCTAACAAAAGATTACTGGCAATATCTTCATCTAAAGGCAGGTTTAGGGAAGATAACATTAAAGTTACTAATTCACTTAAAGAAGCCATCTGAGGATAAACTAAATTAATTTTGGCGAATTGCGAATTATGGGAATTAATGTCGAGATTAATTGATTGGCTTTTCTCAAAAAGGTTTTTGTTTTCATTGTAAAGATTCCCCAAATTCTCCCAAGAAGCAGCCCCTACAGTTAAAACAACATCTGCTTGACTACCAAAATAAGAATAATTGATTTTCTGGGTAGATAAAGGTGGAAATCCTTCTTTGGGCTGAATAACTAAATTAAATTTGTTATTTTCAATATGATAGGAAACTTTTTCAATGGAATCTTCCTGATAATCAAAAGAAACCATCAAATTACGACCGCCAAATTTATGACCGATTTTATCAACGCCAATCAAAGAAGAATATTCGACAATCATGGGAGCTGAACAAACAATATTAACTTGTTTGCCTGCTTTTTTTAAAGACAAAAACAGAGCTAAGGCAGCCGCAACTTTATCGGTGTTTAAATTAGTTGGTAAGACAATAGCAAAAGTTTGGGCGGGAGTGAAAGCTTCCTCAACCGGAGTAAAATCGTAAAAATTTTTCATTAAGATTGGGGCTTGAGGTAAGATGTTACCATATCACCAATCTGAAAGTCAAGGTTCCCTGAAAAAATCGCCCCAAATTCTTCGCCTTTTTTAACTCGCTCAACATCATTTTTCCCCTGCTTTAATGATTTAAACCGACCGTTACTCAAAAGTGTTTCTCCCCTGAAAAGATGAAATTGGTCATTTTTCTTAATTTCCCCCTCAACTACCTGACAACCAGCAACTCTTTCTTTCATTTTAAACTCAGCGATAATTTCTGCTTTGCCTAAAACTTGTTCTTCAATCATCGGTGAAATAAATTTAAGAACCTTTTTCTCCAAATCATCAAGAAGCTCATAAATCACCTGATAAGAATTTATTTTGACTTTTTCCGCCTCAGCTAATTTTTTAATCGAAGCTTTAACTTTAAGATTAAAAACAAAAATCTCCGCTTGACTGGTAGTTGCTAATAAAATATCCGAGTCATTAACTTCACCAACTTCAGCCTTAATCGATTGACAATCTTCAGGTAAATTTGATTTCAAGGCCTCCAAGGTTCCTTCAACATCGGCTTTTAAAATGATTTTAAATTTTTTACCTGTCTCTTCTTTTATTTTTTCTGTTTTTTCTTTTGTTAAACTTTCCTTTTCCAAAGCAGATAAAGTTTTTTCTCTCAAAATCACTTTTCTCTCTGTCTGTTTTTCCTTAAGAATCTCCACTTTCCCACCCACAATCGGCACTTGATGAAAACCTAAAACTTCTGCCGCTTGACTAGGAAAAATTTGTTTAACTCTTTCCCCTTTATCATTAGACATTGCTCGGATTTTACCCGAAGCTCCTTCAGCTTTAATCTCGTCACTAACTTTCAAAGAACCATTAAGAACTAAAATTGTCGCTAAAGGTCCCTGATGAGCATCTATTCTAGATTCAAGCACCACTGCTTCCAATTCAGCTTGAGCATCTCCTTTTATGTTGTTCATTTCCGCTAAGAGCAAAATCATTTCCAAAAGATCGGTTACCCCTTTACCTTCTTTGGCAGAAACAGGAACAACAACAATATCACCACCATAGCCTTCAATGGGAATATCATTATCGGCTAGATTTTTTTTGGCTTTTTCCAGAATAACTTCTGGTAAATCGATTTTATTCAAAGCAACCAAGTAGGGAATCTTAGCCTGCTGAATAAATTTCAAGCTTTCCCTTGTTTGTGGTTTAACTCCTTCATTAGACGCAACAACCAAAACAGCTAAGTCAGCTATTTTGGTTCCCCGAGCCCTTAAATTATTAAAGGCCGCATGGCCTGGGGTATCAATAAAGGTAATCTCTTTTAATTGCTCGTCCGGACCCTTAAAGCCAACCTGATAGGCAGCCAGATGTTGGGTAATCCCCCCATGCTCCTTTTTGGTTAAATCCATTTCTTTGATTTTGGAAAGAAGAGTGGTCTTACCGTGGTCAATATGACCTAAAATAACAACCACTGGCGGCCTGGAGCCTTTGTTTATTTGCCCAGAAGTAATTTGAGAACCAGCTTTGGTTGTCTTTTTTTTCATAAAGTTCAACGGTTTGGATTAATTGCCTGTCCATAAACCTTAATTTTCTTTTTTCTTTTCGCTTGCTTTTTCTTTTTTAGGTTTCTTGGCTTCTTTTTTGGCTTCTTTTTTAACTTTTGAAGTTTTAACAGAGGCTTCTTCTTTCTTTTCTTTTTTTTCTTCTTTTTTCTCTTTAACTTCTTGTTTACTCTTGCTGGTTTTGTCTTTTTCCTCTGCCTCTTTAATGTCAATTTTGTAACCAGTTAATTTGACAGCCAAGCGAACATTCTGCCCATCCTTACCAATCGCCAAAGATAATTGGTCTTCAGGAACATTGACTATCGCGGTTTTCAGTTTTTCGTCAACTTCTACTTTGATGTTTTCCGCTGGAGCTAAAGCTGCAGTAATAAACTTGGCCGCATCTTCAGAATATTGAATAATGTCAATCTTTTCTCCATTGAGTTCATTAATAACAGCTTGGACTCTAACTCCTTTTTGTCCAACACAGGAACCAACCGGATCAACTCCAGCTTGTGAAGAAAAAACAGCAATTTTAGTACGATTACCAGCTTCCCGAGCAATCTCCCTAATTTTAACTGCGCCAGAAGCTACTTCAGGCACTTCTCTTTTAAAAAGTCCCTCAACCAAATTCTTGTCTGCTCGCGAAACAACCACTTGCTCGCCTTTTTCCAAAACCTCAATGCCTTTAACATAAAAAATATATCTTTGATTGATATTGTAATTCTCCGAAGCAATCTGTTCCGAACGCGTAAGAACTGCTTCAGCCCGATCTAAATCAACAATAATATTTGGGCCATCAAAACGAATAACTCGACCGCTAACTAAAGTCCCGACTTTTTTGGAATATTCACTTAAAACTGCAGATTTTTCCGCTTCTCTTATCTTTTGGATTAAAACTTGCTTGGCTACTTGAGCGGCAATCCGGCCAAAGCCAGGAGGAGTAATCTCTTTTTTCTTTTTGTCTTCAATCAAAAAAAGACGAGGGGCACCGCTGGCTGAATCAATCTCAGCTTCGTATTCTTTTTCTTCATCCATGCCGAAATCACGACGATAGGCCGCTAGCAAGGCTTCTTTAATAGAAGACAAAACAACTTCTAGTTCAATATTATGCTCGGCACAAACTTGATTTAAGGCCGAGGCAAATTCGGTTCTGGCTTTAATAACTGCCATATATTTTTAATTTTAATTTTTTGCCTAATTATTTTAAAAGGTGGGTCACCCCACCTCTCTAATAATTACTTAATCTAAAAGAGATTTTAACAAAGAAAGGGAATAAAGTCAATGAAAATTGAAGAATTAAAGTTAAAGTCTTTTCCCTAGTTCTTTTTTAGTTTCATTCATTACCTTTATGCGTTTAGGGGAAGGATTGAATAAAAAATTCTCAAGTTCATTTAAATTAACTCTATTTTTTGAATGACTAAAAAAGAATTTTTCGCAAATGGATTGTCTCCCCTATGCACTCTCCCAAGCTTTTCATAATCTATTCTTTCTTTTTGGTTATTCATGACCCATATCTTACTCTATCTTTTTTTATAAAGTTAAACAGTGTGAGTAATTATTTAGAAAAATATTCTTTTATTTCTTAATTAATGAAAAAATAAAAATTTTTATGATAAAATTTAATCAAAGATGAATTTATCTAAAAATATAGATTTTGATTATAATTTTAGAATAGACTCAAAACAAAATTTAGAAAATTTAGTTTTTGATTCTTATCAAAAAAATCTTAATTTCTTTGGTGAAGAAAAATCTAATATCAAAATAAAATTTCTTTACCAAAGATCAGAAATGGATAAACTTTGTGGTCATAAAACAGCAAAGTGGCAGGTTGGTTATGCTAACAAAAACCAAATTTATATTTTTAGCCCATCAGTTTTTGGTAAGGAATCTGATCACCCAAAATCAGATTTTGATTATGTCTTAACTCATGAAATAGCTCATCTTTTTATTAATGAATTTCTAGGAATTAATTACCCTAAATGGCTTCATGAGGGAATTGCGGGCTATGTAGCTGAACAATATAAGATTCGGGAGGTTGAAAATATTGATGATTTTTCTGACTTACATAACAAAGAAGGCTGGAATAAATTCCATAACTATCCACAAGCTTTTTCTTTTACAAAATATTTAATTGATCAATTTGGTAAAGAAAAAATATTAGAATTTTTGAAAAATCTGTCTTCAAGTCTTAACAGAAAACATTCTTACGAAGAATTTTTAGATTTTTTCAATAAATTCTTTAAAAATGATTTTAATAAGATAGCTTTTGAGTGGCAAAAAAAAGGATCTTAGCTAAAAGTAAAAATATTCTCAAGATTATATCTTGATTCTTTTACTAATAACTTAGATCCTTAATATAGATTAAGATTTTAACAACGGTATTTCCGCAACTTTTTTCTTTATAGAAATACCGTTGTTTAACGGCAGATTTATAAAACACTTAGCCTTCCCATTCGCAATGACCACCTTCACAAGTAGAACCTTCGCACCAATCACAAGCCTCGCAACTACCACTAAAGTCTAAAATATTTTTTTCATCTACCGCCTCTACTCTAGTGAGCCTAACTATTCCCGCTGGCATATCCTCTCCTTTCTATCATAATAAAACCTTCTTATTTAACAAAAAGGTTGCTGTTGACAATGCCTCTTTGTTATCGACATCTAGGGCCTCCTCTATTTCCTTAATGCTTACATTCTCTTCCTTCTTGCTGAATAATCCTGACAGCTCTTGACTAACGGGAACCCAGTTCTTTAGCGAAATAAAAAGTATTGAGCCAAAATTTTCATACCTAATTTTTAGTTCCGGGTTTACCTTAAATTCGCTTTTTGATGTTAACACTACCTCTTCATGCCTGAATATATCCTCTTTAACCAAATACTTAAAATCACAAAGCGGGTCTGGTTTTTTAAAATCATTAAATGCTATCATTGCGTCTGCTTTACATCCACCACGACAAATATACTTCAATTTACACTCAGAACACTCTGAAGGGATTAGTTTATCTGAACGCCAATCTTCCATTTTCAACCAAGAATTTCTTAAACCCTCGGAAATATTACCATAAGATCTAGATATTCTATTGCATGGTCTAATTTCTCCTTCGGAACCAACAGTACAAACATTTCTCCCAGCGTTACAAAACCTGTAACCTTGACTTGGTTTTATATCTCCGTAAGAACAAACTGGATTCGCCTCTAAAGAGTCAATCTTAAGACCAAAATCATCTTTTATCTTTTCCAGATCCTCTTGCATTTTTCTGAAATCCCTGTGACCAATTACATATCGACTAAATTCTTTTTTAGAAGAGGGTTCAGATGCTCTTGTCGCTGCGAAATGTTTAAGCTTAAGAGAAGAAACAAATTCAGCTGTCATCCCAACTTGATCCTTATTAATTTTTGAAACAACCATATTTATAAAAATAGGGAAATTTTCTTCTTGGGCAATCTTTATCCCTCTTACGGTTGAATTAAATGAGTTCTTAACCCCAGTAATAAAGTCGCATGTTTCTGGATCAGCTGATGGTAAAGAGACTAAAAATGATCTTATGCCAGCTTCTTTTAATTGCTTGGCCCTTTTAGATGTTAATAAAGTAAGATTACTATTCAAAGTCACCCAAATACCAGCACTATTGAGCTTTTTAATAAAAGGAAGGATCTCTTTAAAAACTGTTAATGGTTCTCCGCCAGTAACAGTAACTACGAAAACTTTATTTTCTATAAACTCATTTGTGGCATTTTCATAAATTTGTTTATATTTTTTATTAATCCTCTCTTTTATAAAACTTGTCCGCCAATGATTGTAACAATGAAGACAACTATGATTACAAAATTGTGTTACTTCCCAATTTATCAACATTGGGGCCGAAAGAATCTCATACATAATAACCCTCTCTCTCTAAATTTTTAAAGTGCTAGAAAAACCAATTTCTAGTTTTGACTTATACCAAATTATAAGCCAAAAATCAAGATAATCTTAATTCTGAAAATTGATAAAAGAAGTTTTATATTCCCAGTTTTTCCAAAGCTTCTTTTTGTTGTCTATTTAACCGTTCAGGGATTTTAACAAGAAGTCTGACATATTGATCCCCTCTGCCAAAACTAT
>CAZQCJ010000023.1:0-11070 GCA_964591885.1 uncultured Gammaproteobacteria bacterium | reverse complement strand
ATTATTTTATTTCTCTTTTTTTGCCTCTATTCCGTAGAATTTAATACGGTCACCTCTAAATCTCAATTTAATTCTTCGTAGGGGTCCATTTCGGTGTTTGGAGACTTCCAATTCAACATTCTCCATATCTTCTTCATCTTCCCGCCATAAAAACATCACTACATCAGCATCCTGCTCAATAGCTCCGGATTCTCTTAAATCCGCCAATTGAGGCCTTTTTCTTCCTCTTTGCTCAACCGCTCGAGAAAGCTGGGAAATGGCTAAAATAGGGATTTTTAATTCTCTGGCTAAGTTTTTTAAACCCTGGGAGATTTCAGAAACTTCCCAAACCCGGCTTTCTCTAGCCCGAGTACTTCTCATTAATTGCAAATAGTCAACAATCAAAAGGCGCAAATTATGTTCAACCATCAGGCGTCTAGCTTTGGTTCTCATTTCTAGAATAGAGAGAGCTGGAGTATCATCAATATATAAAGGGGCTTCGGCTAAAATACCCATTGCTTCGGAAAGTTTAGTAAAGTCTTCTTCATTTAAACGCCCTGTTTTTAATCGCCAGGCATCAATATCAGCTTGAGAGACCAATAAACGGTCAACTAATTCTTCTTTGCTCATTTCCAAAGAAAAAATCCCTACCGACAAATTTTCTTTAACTGTTACGTTTTGGGCAATATTCAAAGCCAAGGCTGTTTTCCCTATTCCGGGCCGAGCTGCCAAAATCAACAAGTTTGAATCCTGCATGCCGGCTAAGGTATTGTCTAAGTCTTTGAAACCAGTTGGAACCCCCCGTAAACCGCCGACTTGCTTATGAAGTTCATCTAAACGGTCAAAAGATTCAGCCAGAGCATCTTTAACAGGAATAAAAACCTGACGGAGATGTTTTTGCGAAAGACCGAAAATTGATTGTTCGGCTTTGTCTAAAATTTCTGCTGCCTGTCCTTCTTCATTAAAAGCTTCTTCGGCAATTTTAGTTGCCGAAGAAATCAACTCCCGCTTAGTATAGTTATCTTTAACAATCCTAGCATATTGCTCAACATGAGCAGCGGTAGGCACAGAATTAATTAATTCTGTTAAGTAACCGGCCTCACCAATCTTTGAAAGCATTTTTTTAGATTTTAATTTCTCCTTAAGAGTGATTAGGTCAATTGGCTGACGCTCTTCATAAAGCTCTAAAAGGGCTTCGTAAATCGAAATATGATTAGGATTATAAAAATGTTCTGGCCGCAGAAATTCAGCCACAGCAATAATGGCATCTTTATCAATCATAATTGCCCCTAAGATGCTTGTTTCGGCTTCTTCATTATGAGGAGGGATTTTAACTTCTGGCATTCAGAACCACCACCTCTTTTTCCAAAGGTAATTTGTCTTTAGTCACTAATAATTTATCCAAAGGAAACTTTTGTTCCTGCTCCACTTCTTTCAGGAAAGAATCAAGTGTAGCTAAATCTAATTTCAAACTTGGGATTTGATAACTCATTGGGATAATAATTTTGGGTTCTACCTGATTAATAATTTCCACGGCCTGTTTTGGTGCCAATAATTTCTCCCTGTCTCCCACCGGTAGAAAAAGAACATCAATACCGTCAACTTCCTCAATTTGTTTATCCGACAATTTTTTAGATAAACCCCCTAAGAAAACTAAACGTAAATCATCAATTGTCACTACATAAAAAGTTGTTTTCCCTTCAGAAAAACCTAAAATAAAAACGTCACCAACTTCGTATTCACCAGGGTTATCAATAACAAAAGTTTCATCCCGGCTAACCGGTTTGTTGATAATTTTTCTTAACTCAGTTTTAGCTGGCGAAGAAAAAAGCACTATATCTGCAGTTTGCGGAGAAACCTTCAGGCCCAAAGAAGCATCAAAAGGATTAGTGGCAAGGGTTATTTCTTTACCTTTAAGACGAAAAAAAGAATGGCCAAAATATCTAATTTCCATAATTGGGAAGATTTTCTTTTTCCAGTCTATCACTAAAGCCAATCCTTGACAAGATATTATTTTTAAGTTACATTCGTTTCGAACAGATAAAGGGAAAATACCATATCCCCTCTTGAATGATTAGATAAAGTATGATATATTTTGTTGACAATTCATGAAAAAAGAAATCCTGGTTGCTATCATTATAGGTTTTATCTTAGGTTTAGTCATTACTTTCGGCATCTGGACTGCCAATAAATCACTTCAGCAGAACAATAAAACCCAAAAAACCGAGACAGATGAAACCCAACCCATAGTAACTGAAGTCTCAACTGCTGAAGAAGGGAAAATCTCTTTAATTATTTCTTCTCCCGAAGATAACTCTTTGGTTAACCAAGAGGAAATTGAAATTTCCGGTCAAACTGTAAGCCAGGCAACAATCGCCATTCTTTATGAAGAAGGTGAAGAGATTCTTCAGGCTAACGAACAAGGAGAATTCAGTCAAAAAATTACCTTGGTCGGCGGGGCCAATGAAATAAAAATTACGGCTTTTGACAAAGAGGGTAATGAAGCTAGTAAAAATTTAAACTTAGTTTATTCAAGCGCAGAAATATAGATGTTTTTAAAAATGAAGAAAAAAATTACCATTCCTTTAATTCTAGTTATTACTTTTTTACTACTGGCTATAAACACTAAGGCTGCTTCGCCTACTCCAGAAACAACCAAGTCTGCTGCCGATGAAATCCGCGATAAGATTAAAGAAGAAGTCAGAGAAAAATTGGATCAAGCTCAAAAAGGACAAAAAGCAGGTTTTTTCGGTGAAATCAGTAAAATTACCGACAGCGTTTTAACCTTGCAAACCAATAGTCAAGGTGATAAAGAAATACAAATAGCCACTGATGCCGCTATTATTCAAAATAGCAAACAGGTTGATATTGAAGACTTAGAAACAGGCTCTTTTGCCATTGCCATGGGCTATCTTGAAGATAATAATTTTCTGGATACTAAACGTCTGGTGATAGCTAAAAAAACTGAATTACCGGCTAGAGAGGTGGTTTTTGGAGAAGTAAGCGACATCTCTTCCGAAGAAGAAATTCTCACCGTCAAAAACGAAAAGAAAAATCTTATTTATACTGTTGAAATTAACAGTAAAACTGTTATTACCAAAGAGGTGGATAATAAAATCGTCAAGATTAAATTTGAAGATATCGTCAATAATGATAAATTAGTAGTAATTGGCAACCCCAGTGAAAACGAACATAAAATTATTACCGCGAAAATCATCCGCATTATCTCCAATGAAGCCCAAGAAGAAGTAGAACCCGCTACTAATCCCTAAGCAAAAGTTATCCCTCACAACTCTTTACAAACAAATAAAAAAATTTACAATAAAGTCTAAATTATGATATCATCAGGATATGAACAAGGCTAATTTACAGCCATTAAAAGGCTTTCGTGATTTTTATCCGGAGCAAATGAAATTCCGGAATTTTTTGTTTGGCCAAATAAGGAAAATTTCCCAACTTTTCGGCTACGAAGAATATGAAGGACCAACCCTAGAACCAGTTGAAATCTACACCGCTAAAACCGATGAAGAATTGATTAAAAACCAGACTTTTATCCTTAAGGATAAAAATGATAACAATTTGGCCATGCGACCAGAATTAACTCCAACTCTAGCCAGAATGGTAGCTGCTAAACAAAACGAGCTTAGCTTTCCTCTCCGTTGGTTCTCTATTGGTCCTCGCTGGCGTTACGAACAGCCACAAAAAGGAAGATTTCGTGAATTCTGGCAATGGGATTTGGATTTAATCGGTGAAAATAGTCTGAAAGCTGATACGGAAATTATTATTATTGCCGCCGAATTATTAAAATCACTTGGTTTAAGTCCCGATCAGGTTATGATTAAAATCAATAATCGCCGCTTTTTAGAAAAACAACTAAAAAAAGTTGGCCTCACTAAAGAAAAAATCAATCTTGTTTACAAAATCACTGATAAAAAAGACAAAATGAAAGAAGATGAATGGGAAAAATACTTAAAAGAAAATATTGGTCAAGAACTGGCTAAAAAAATTAAATCAATTTTAAATAAAAAGAGTTTTAATAATTTCCCTGAATTATCTGAACTTTTTGCTTTACTTAAAAAAACTGACATTGCTCAATATGTTGAATTTGACTCGACTATTGTCCGCGGTCTGGATTACTACACTGACATGGTTTTTGAAGCTCGAGATGTTAAGAATGAGTTCCGAACAATTATCGGCGGTGGCCGCTATGATAATTTAGTTTCTCTTTTAGGTGGACAAAAGATAACAGGGGTTGGCTTTGCCGCCGGTGATGCAGTTCTAGAAGAAGTTTTGAAAAAATTCAATCTGCTCCCCAATCTAAAAGAAAACAAAAAAATCTTAATTACTGTTTTTAATGAATCATTAGCCGATAAATCCTTTGAACTTAGTCAAAAATTAAGAAAAGACGGAATTGCCAATGAGCTTTATCTGAAACTAGAAAGAATTGATAAACAAATCAAATATGCTGACAAAAAAGGTATCAAGTATGTGATTATTTTAGGTCCGGATGAAATTAAAGGCAAAAAGGTAACAATTAAGGATTTAACTACTGGCCGACAGAGTACTGTAGCTTTGAATAAAATCAACAAGTTCTTTTTTCTTTAAATCTACTATCTCCTGACTTTTACCTTCTATATTTAAGCGAAACAAAGGTTCTGTGTTTGAAGAACGAATATTAGCCCGCCAATCTTGATACTCAATTGAAATACCGTCTATCTCCGAAATTTGCGCATCACTATATTTTTCCCTTATTTTCTCTAAAACCATTTTTGCGTTAGTTACTGTCGTGTTAATCTCTCCGGAAATAAAGTACTGATTAAAAAGTGGCTCAACTAATTCACTTAATTTCTTTCCTTTCTTACTAACCATTTCCATCACCATTAAAGCTGGGATCATTCCACAGTCAGCGTACCAAAAATCTTTAAAGTAAGTATGACCGGAAGATTCGCCACAAAAAAGAGCGTCTTCCTTCTTCATTCTGGATTTAATAAAAGAATGACCAACTCTTTCAATTATCGCTTCACCACCATGTTTTTTGGCACTATCAATCAGTGCCCAGGTATAACGCGGATCATAAATAATTTTTCCGCCTTGATTTTTTCCCAAAATCTCGTCAATAAACAAGGCGTTCATATAGTAAGATTCAATGAACTCCCCTTTTTCAGTAGCAAAGAAAACTCGATCGCCATCCCCATCCCAAGCAATACCAAAATCAGCTCCCTGCTCCTTAACTAAGTTTAAAAATTCAGGTCGATTTTCCGGAATAAAAGGATCTGGGCGGCCTTTCGGGAAAGTTCCGTCAGGGATATCGTTTAAACCAATTAAGGTAATCGGCAAATTGTACTTTTTAGCTATATGTTTAATCACTTCTCCTTGAAAACCAAAGTTAGGATTAATAACTACCTTTAAAGGTTTAACGCTCGCAATATTGATAAATTTTAAAACGAAATTGCTAAAATCATCTAGGATTTCTTTTTTCTCCACTTGGCCATTTTTATCACTTTGAATTCTATCTTTCTTTGCTAAAATCAAATCACGAATCTGCTGAATTCCTTTTTCTCCATAAATTGGGAAAACTTTCTCTCTAACCATTTTGAAACCATTGTATTCGGCTGGATTGTGAGAAGCAGTTACTTGAATTCCACCGGCTAATTTGTAATAACCAACAGCAAAGTAATACATGTCTGTTGAAACTAGACCGATATCAAAGACATCAATTCCGGCCTTAATTAAACCCCTTATAACTGCTTCTTTTAATTTAGGTGAAGAAAGACGCACATCCATTCCAACAGCAATTTTTCCTTGAGGTCTGACATATTGAATATAAGCTTGAGCAATACGGTAAGCCAACTTCTCATTTAAATCAGTTGGGTAAATCCCTCGAATATCATAAGCTTTAAAAATTAACGGATTAACCACCATGCAATTATTCTAAAAAATAAATAAGTTAATATCAATCATCAAAATAGTCTTGTGCCTGAATTCAATTCATGTTAAAATTAATTTATTATGAAGAAAAAAATCCATCCCCAATGGTATCCTCAAGCCAAGGTGACTTGTGTTTGTGGTGCTTCTTTTACCACCGGTTCTACTAAACCGGAGATTCATGTTGATATTTGTTCTCAATGCCATCCTTTTTTTACCGGGGAAATGAAATTTGTTGATACGCAGGGCCGTATCGAGAAATTTCAAGCTAAGCAGCAGGCTGCCCATGGTTATACCAAAAAGAAAAAAAATGATGATGGGAAAGAAGAAAAGACAAAAACATTAAAAGAAATGCTTCAAAAGAAGTAAAGGAATCCTCTAATGAATAAAAACACAGCCTTACTTGAAATTCGTGGCGCCGCCGGTGGAGAAGAAGCTAAAATCTGGGCTGATGATTTACTCAGAATGTATCTTCGTTTTGCCGAAAAACAAGGATGGAAAAACCAAATTATCAGCAAGGGCATTATCAGAATTCAAGGCTTCAATGTTTATCAGTTTTTAAAAAATGAAACCGGTGTCCACCGAGTCCAAAGAATTCCAAGTACGGAAAAAAGGGGCCGCATTCATACCTCAACAGCAACCGTTGTTGTCCTGCCGGAAATTCCTGAAACCGAAGTTAAGATTAACTCTCAAGATTTAGACTGGCAATTTTACCGAGCTTCCACTCAAGGGGGGCAAAACGTTCAAAAGGTTTCCACCGCAGTCAGGTTGGTCCATAAACCAAGCGGTTTGGCAGTCACCTGCGAGCAGGAAAGATCGCAGGAACAAAATCGCAAACTTGCTCTAGAAATGTTAAGGGTTAAACTCTGGGAACAGGAAGAATTAAAAAAAGAGTCAACTGTCGCCGGCTATCGTTCGGCTATCGGCCGCGGGATGAGGGCGGAGAAAATCAGAACTTATAATTTTCCGCAAAACCGGGTAACTGACCACCGCTTAAGTAAATCATGGCATAATTTAGAAACGATTATTAATGGCGATTTGAAAAAAGTTGTGGAAAATTTTACTCAACCGCTGACTGAAGAATAACATCGATTTCTAACGCTTGATCATTACGCCAAACGGATAATCTAACTTTATCTCCGACTTTCTTCCGAGAAACCATTTCACTTAGTTCATCATCAACTCTCTGACTGTCAAATTCGGTAATAATATCGCCTACTTTGATTTTAGCTTTATCAGCTGGGCCGTCAGCTACGACTTCAACAACATAAGCACCCTGAGGAACATTATTCATAAGAGCAATATCACGGCTAATCATTTGGTAGCGAATACCCAAGAAGGGTCGCTCAAATTTACCGGTTTTGTTAAAATTATCAATCGCCTCTCTAATAATATTAATGGGGATGGCAAAACCGATGTTCTGTCCGCCAGCGGCAACAGCAACATTAATACCAATTACCTGGCCAAAAGAGTTTAAAAGAGGTCCGCCGGAATTTCCCGAATTAATGGCAGCATCTGTCTGGATAACGTTATCCAGACGCTCGGCATAACTCTCAAATGGCGAACCAGCCGTAATCGCCCGACCCAAACCGGAAACAACCCCAGTCGTAACCGTGTTTTTAAACTCGCCCAGGGCAGTGCCAATAGCAATAACAAACTGGCCTACTTTCAATTTGTCAGAATCACCCATTTCTACTGGCTTAAGATTATTAGCCTCAATCTTCAAAATAGCAAGGTCATTAACCGGATCACGAAAGATTTTTTGAACTTCATAAGTTTGATCTTCTTTAGTAATTACTTTATAGGTAGCTTGAGTTTCTCCAACAACATGTTTGTTAGTAGCGATTAAACCATCTTCAGAAATAACAAAACCAGTTCCAATGTTTTGCTCAATTTTCTGGGGCTCTTCCTCAGTCTGGGGAAAAACAAAGCCAAAAGGACCAAACTCAATACTTAAAGGACCAACTGATTGCTCCTTTTCAATGGCAATTGTTACTACTGAAAGACTATTATCTTCAACAACGTCAATGACAACGGATTCTTCACTTAGAATTCTCTGTTCGGTAATTAAAGGGCTGGAACTAATTTGAGGGAAGAATCTATCGAGAATTTTATAACCAAGAACCCGATCGGAAATTGCCCCCCCCAAAAGGGAAATAACAATAATCAGGATAATTGCTAAAATAATAAAAATCTTTTTTATTTTTGCCATTTTTATTTAATTTTAATCTTTAAACTTATAAAAATTAACCCTTAAAAACTAAACTATTTTAACAAGATTTCCTTTGCTTTTTCCAATTGCTCATCTGTCTCTGTTTGTGAATCATCTTTAACTTCAATATCAGGCTCTAGACCAGTTTCGTCAATTGATTCCCCGGAAGGCAAAAGCCAGCGAGCAGTGGTAATATGTAAACCAGCTCCGCCGGGTAAATCTTCTGCCTCTTGGATTGTCCCCTTACCAAAACTCTTAGCCCCAACAATTTCAGCTCGTTGATAATGGCGTAAGCTACCGGCAACAATCTCCGAAGCTGAGGCACTTCCCTCATTAATTAAAACAACTAATGATTGGCTTAATAATTTTCCTTGGCGGTCTACAGAATAAGTTTCTTTAGAACCATTGGCTTGTTCTTGCTGAACAATTATTCCAGAAGAAAGAAATTCAGAAGCAATGAAAACTGAACCACTTAGATAACCGCCGGGGTTATTACGTAAATCTAAAATCACTCCTGATAATTGGGGTTGATAGTTAATAATTTGATTAACTGCCTTTTCCCATTCATCAGCTGTCCGGTCGCCAAATTTCAAAAGTTTCAAATGAGCCACTGTTTGCCCGTTTGAAGAAAGAAAGTCAACTTCAACACTGGGAACAATAATTGTATCTCTGATTATCTCCACTTCATAGGAGTCCTTCTCACCGCTGTGAATTAAAGTTAATTTAACTGTGCTTCCCTTGGGGCCACGGATTTTTTGAGCTGCCTCATCAGCAGAAAAACCAAGAGCTGATTCTTCGTTTATTTTCAAAATCAAATCACCAGCTTTAACTCCGGCTTTATCAGCCGGTGTTCCTTTTAATGGCGCAATAATTGCCAACTGGTCATCTTTATAGCCAAGTTGCATCCCTACTCCTTCAAAAGAGCCGTTTAAATCATCTTTAACCTCTTTATTTTCCGGGGGTTTAAGAAAAACAGTATAAGGATCGCCTAAAGAGGCTACCATTCCCTGGATAGCTCCGAAAACCATTTGCTGGGGATTAACGTCTTCTCCTACAAGATAATTCTTTTCCAGTCGGTCCCAAACATCCCAAAACAAAGCAAAATCAACGTCTTGTTTGCTAAGAGGAATTTTTCTGTCAATCTTAATAGTATTTTGGCTAAAACCAACTTGGAATTGGTTAACTCCTAGCCAGAACCCAAACCAACCGGAAGCAATTACCAAAAGAAAGACAACAACTATTAATCTTGCTGAACGTAAGCTTAGCTTAAACTTCATGGTTTATTTGTTTTAAGAAACACGTGTTGTAAAAGGAAGCAAAGCCAAAAAGCGAGCTTGTTTAATAGCTTTTGAAAGCTTCCTTTGGTGTTTAGCACAAACCCCTGTCCGAAGGTGCTTCACTATCTTTCCTTGATCGGAAAGATATTTTCTTAACACATCTGGTTTCTTGTAATCCGGTTCTTCTCCGGACCGACAAAAAGAACAACTTTTATTCATTTTTTTTAAACTTTAATAAAAAGAAAAAATTTGCTTTAGGCAAAAGCTTCTTTTAAAAAGGAATATCTTCAGGCTTAATTTCCTCTGATTTAGCCGTTGGATTGGTCTTTTTCTCTTCTTCTGCTTCTGCTCCTGTTTTTGCTCCTACTTTAGCTTTAGTTTTACTACTAGCTTTGGCCGTTTTTTTATCTACTTTCTCAACCGGAATCTCTTCGGGAGCCAAAACCATTTCTGACTCTGTTCCTTCTGAAACAGCCTCTTCAGTATTTACCCCTTCATTTGATTCACCTGGAGCCCGACGAGAATCGAGAATAATCATATCAGAAATGACAATCTCGGTTGTCTGCCGGGAATTACCGTCTTGCCCTTGCCACTGTCGTGTTTGTAAACGACCTTCGACAAAAATCTTCCGGCCTTTAAACAAAAGCTGGGAGCAGAGTTCGGCTAGCTTATTCCAAGCAACCAAACGGTGAAATTCAGTATCTTCCTTTTTTTCACCGCTTTCAGTAATCCAACTCCGGTTGGTCGCCAAACCAAGAGTACAAACAGCTGTTCCTTGCGGGGTATAGCGCAACTCAGGATCTCGGGTTAAATTACCGATTAACTGAACTTTATTAAGCGAACGTGCTGGCATTTTTACTCCTCCTTTCTGATGATTAAATATCTCATCACTTCTTCTTCTGCTTTAATTTTTTTATCAATTTTAGGAACAACTTCTGGAAGAACATTTAAGGTTAAACAAAAATAAATCCCATTTTTCTTCTTATTAATGGGATATGCTAATTCTTTCTTCCCCCATTCTTCTTCTTTATTTACTTTGCCTTTTCCCTCTTCAATAATTTTTTTTATTTTTTCAACTAGTTTTTTTTGGTTTGCCGAAGATAAATCCGGATCTAAAACCAAAGTTAATTCATAATCTTCCATCGTTATTCTTCCCTAACTAAAAAGTATAACAAAAATTAAAATCCATAGCAACTACAAGCTGAACATAAATTCAACCACATCACCTTCATGCATCACATAATCCTTACCTTCCAATCTTACTTTCCCTTCCTCGGTTGCCTTTTTCCAACCCCCCAGCCTCACAAAATCATCAAAACTAATAATCTTAGCCTTAACAAAACCTTTTTCGAAATCAGTATGAATAACCCCAGCCGCCTGTGGCGCTTTATCACTTTGATTTATCGTCCAAGCCCTAACTTCTTTTTCTCCGGCCGTTAAAAAAGTCTGCAAACCCAAAGTCTGATAGGCCATCTTAATTAATTTTTCCAAACCGCTTTTTTTTAATCCCAATTCCTTTAAGTAATCTTTTCTTTCTTGAGGATTAAGGTCAGCTAATTCCATCTCAACCTTGGCACAAATGGGGATAATTCCCCCAATCTCCTGAAGGCTATATTTCTTTATCAGTTCTTCCTCACTTAGACTAATTTCTTTTTCAGCAATATTCAAAACAAAAAG
>CAZQCJ010000022.1:0-3912 GCA_964591885.1 uncultured Gammaproteobacteria bacterium | reverse complement strand
GTAAGTGCCGGAGAGAGGACTCGAACCTCCAAGGGTTGCCCCACAGGATCCTAAATCCTGCGCGTCTACCAGTTCCGCCACTCCGGCTCTCAATAAAATTTAGGCTAACCTATTTTACCAAATTTGAAGAAAAAATTGAATTTTTAGTGAATTTCTGATTTTCTTTCTTTTAAGAAAGAACTCCAGTTTTCAATGAAGTTGATAAGGGCAAAAAAAGGCATATCAATCAAAGCTGTAAAGAAAACACTAACAACATTGTATTTTTTCCATTTACTGGCTAACCACTGCCCGATTTTAGCGACTGGAATTGAAAGAAAATCAATGGAGAATTCCAAGAAAGTTGTTCTTTCTTCAACCGCCAGCTCTTTGGCTCTTTGTCTAACCACCATCGCTCCGAAAATCATCACTGACGCTAACAAAGTATTGATGAAAATAGAAGTTGGCGGAAGTTTAATTAACCTTAGTATCCAGATAATAACCCCTAGAGCAATAGCCAGACCTAAAAGATAAAGAAAGAAGATAAAGATGCTGGTCAGGATTCTTCTTGTTTGTTTAACTCTAATTTCATACATCTCTTCTCCCTCTTGCTGATAAATGATTTTATGAATTTCTTCAATAACTCTATCAATATTGGTTTTGCCCGGCAGTTTGTAGGCGGAAACCAAACCAATCATGATTAAAGTCGGAACAACAATATCAGCGGCCATTGCCCAGGGTTTAATCTGGCCGTAAAGAAGTTTAGCCAGTGGTACTTCTACGATAAACAGGGAAAAGGCATTGGCAATCATTACTGATAAAGAGGAATAAAGACCCATTCGCAAGAGTCTTCTTTTTAAAGTTTTATAGCGTTCTTCATAAGCTTCGGTGATAAGCTTGTTAAAAACTTCCTTGTCAGCTAGTTTAGCGGTAATGGCCTCAGGTTTTTTCTTAAATTGGTCAAGAACATCACCCAGAATTAACCAGGGGGTGTTGTATTTCTCGCCTATCTTGAAAAACTCACCGGACCAGTGGTAATTAAGCTGAGCTTCAATCTCTTGGCGGATTTTAAAAATGTTTTGGGCTGCCTGCGGATAAAGAGAAGCCGGCATGTTAATCCATTCGGGATGTTGCCATTTCAAAAGACGGTAACTGATAATCGGCGCATCCAAATTAAACAAGGTTCGATGAACAGCAATGTAAATTTGAATCCTTTTTTCCGTTTCAGAAATACTCCCCTCTGGTTTGATGCGAATTCTTTCCTCCATAACCTGAGCCATGGAGTTGATAAGGGCATTTTCTCTTAGAGGCGGTGCCAGCGTTTCCTCAATCTCACAAGAAGCGATTTCTAAAAGCCAGTTGTAAAATTGAACCTTAAGTTTAACATCCGAAGAGCCCCGGTTTTGGTCTGACGAGATATTTTTCAGAATATAAATATATTTTTCTAGAATGTTTTGAACGTCCTTGATTTTAATCTGGGGAATATGGTTGTTAGGTAAATGTCCGCCGCGGATTGATTCCAAAACTAAAGCTTCGGCAATCTTGGCTGGCTTGAGATTAGTGATCAGGCTTAGACCGGAAATTTCAGTGATTAGTCGCCGCTTAAGCTTTCTTTCAATAGCTGTTCTTCTAACCAACTGTTCTTCTTTCCAGTTGATGACCCTTAAGAGATTTTCGTAGAAAACAGCGACTTTAGAGGCAATTTCGTCAACGTGAATGTAAGTCACTTCCCCTTTTGGCTTAAGGCTTTGAACATAGTTTTGGTAGTCATTAAGAAGCTTTTCGCCTGTCTGAGAAAAATCAGTTTGATATTCAGGTTTTTCCGTTTGAGGTTTTTCCGCTTTACTCTCAAAAACCGTTCCCGTGTTTTGGTTATCAATCATTATTGTCCTTATTTTTCTTTATTTAATATTTATTAATATAATATAAAGTATAAACCGCCTCTTTTAGATAGTCAAAACCAGAGTCGAAAGCGAGTTTTTACCTGGAGAAGATTCAATTCTTTCCATAAAAGAGTCAACTCTTTTTCCCCAAAAAGGTGAAGGCGGGGCATAAACAGGACCGATTTTATAAGGATTATCCAAGCCTCGGTTGTAATATTTCTCCTTTAGAGCCTTGCTGACAATTTCAATAGAGTCTTCCCATGATTGGAAATAATAACGGCCATTATTCCAGCCATAGGCGTTGTAGGAATTATAAGGGATTTGGCGGCCAAAGGTTGATTCCACGCCGGTGATTGCCGGTAAAAGCCGCCAGTCAATCTCGTATTTGTCGGCTGTTTTAATAAAAACCTCGCTGTAAGGAGCTAAAGGCGAATTATATTTTTCCAGAAAGACTTTTAATTTTTCCAGACGAGTATCCGGCTGAACTAGCTCGTTTTTAAGCACTGCCGAAATCCCCGCCATCACCAGCCTGTTTTCTTGGGCTTGGACGTTTTGGGGGATAAAAAAGAGAGCCATTAAGGCAGTGAAGATTAAAAAAACTTTCTTTTTCATAATGTGGGCTAATTCGCCCACAAAAAAATCCTAAAGTATCGGGATTAACCTTTACCTTAGGATCTAGAAACATTCTAGCATACTACAGGATAAAAGTCAAGTTTTATATTTAATAAAAGTTTAATAAAAAAGCAATAATATTTTTTTCTTTAAGGCTTTTTATACATTCCTTGATAACAGGCTTTTTTCTCATAACCCAGATGAATATATTTAGTTTCTCCAATCATTGTTTCCCCGTTTTCTTTAAAAAAACGACAGGCAACAACTTCATTATTATATTGGAGATTATGAGTTTTTTCCGTATCCCCCTTTATTGTTTTGTAATATTGGCAAATGTCTTCCTGGGGATATTCTGTAGCGTCAACTTTGTAAATTCCATTAACTTTTTCATAAAAACTTCCTGGACACTGGAGAACGTCTTTAGGAGCAACAATAATTGAATTAGATTGGTCAGCTTGTGAATTAGTGGTTTTGTTCCTGCCTAAACGAGCCATAAAGAGAGCAAAGAGGGCAACAAAAATAAAGGCAATAACTAAAAGCCCGATGCTTTTAATATCTATTTTAACTATTTTTTTAGTCTTCTTAGCTGTTTTAACGATCTTTTTAGCTTTTTTTCTGGTTGTTTTTTTCTTCTTTGGCATTTTCCACCCCCTCTCTAAATTGATTGTAAAATAAATTTAAAATTTTGTAAACAAATTTTATTCTATCAGATTTTTTTAAGAATTTTAAGCAAGTCTTGGGGTTTATTAGCAAAATAATCAGGTTTTTGTGCTTTGAGCGCTTTTTTATTGTTGTAGCCCCAGCCAACGGCAATAATAATGACTTTATTTTGTTTAGCCGCCTGAATATCTCTTATCTCGTCACCGATGTAAACAGTTTTTTTAGGGTCTAACTTTCTTTTTTTTATTAATTTAGCCATGACTTTGCCTTTGCCGAAGAAACTTGAACCGGAATAAATAAAGTCAAAAAAGTCAACCTGGTTCTTTTGAAAAATTTTTTTCAGATTTTCCAGAGAATTTGAAGATAAAATGCCCAAAGCATAATCTTCTTTTTTAATCTGCACCAAGATCTCTTTCATCCCCTTAAAAAATTTGAGACTCTCCATTTTTAAAGCTAAATCAGCCCTAACTCTTTTTTCAAAATAAGGCAATTTTACTAAAGGTATTTTTAACTCTTTAATAACCTGTTTTATCCCCTTGTCAATAAACTTTTGGACATCTTTGGGATTGGCTTTCTCATGTCGGAGTTCTTCGTAAAGCTTAACAACGATATCTTTAATCTCATTAACGGTGTCACCAATGACACCGTCAAAGTCAAAAATAACGGTCTTTATAGTTCTCATTATTTATTATAACCGAAAAAAATCATAGGTGTCACTAATAAAGAACTTCTTGGAAAGATGATAAAAAAATCACAAATTGGTAATCTAGAATCGGTTTTT
>CAZQCJ010000021.1:0-4943 GCA_964591885.1 uncultured Gammaproteobacteria bacterium | reverse complement strand
GGGACAGGAAAAGGATATTCAGTTTTGGATGTAGTTAAAATGGTTAAGAAAGTTTCCGGAGTTGATTTTCCTTCACCTTTTGGGCCTCGGCGAGCTGGTGATCCGGCTCGATTAATTGCTAAGGCAGAGAAAATAAAAAAAGAGTTAAACTGGCAACCGAAATATTCCGATTTAGAAACAATTGTTAAAAGTGCTTGGCAATGGCATAAGACTCATCCTCAAGGTTACGGAAAGTAGCTTTTGCCGTGTGTAAAGAATTGCTACTTGACAGCCTCTTCCATTTTTTCTTAAGCTTATTTTAATTGAGAAGAGAAGCCGGATAACATCCGGCTTTTATTGTCAATTTTTTAGGGGAGTTTTCTGGTGGCGTAGAGGTTCTGAAACGTGAGTTATATCCGGCTTGCTAGATTCTCTGCGCCACCTCAAACTTCTTTGAAAATATTCTTCTTAGTGTTATCATCAAATTATATAACTTTTATACTTATATAGAGATAAAGACTTTATCTTTTTGTATTTAAAATGAAAATATCTGGACTGGTAAGACATTTTTTTATACCTCATAGTTCTAATAACTGTAAGGCTAGGATTCTTCACCCCTCGGTTTTATCGATTTTAGTTGGTTTTTTCCTCTTTTATCAGTTTATTCTTAATTTTTATCTTTTGGTTTCCCCTTCTGTTTTAGGTTTTGCTTCCAACATTTCCCCTAACAGAATAGTTGAAATTACCAATCAAAAAAGAGCCGAACAAGGATTAGGTCCGCTAGCGATTAACGCCAAGCTTAATGAGGCGGCCCAAAGAAAGGCCGGAGACATGTTTGCCTTTAATTATTGGTCTCATGTTTCGCCTTCAGGACGAGATCCTTGGTCTTTTTTCCAGGAAGCTGGTTACAGATATCTTTATGCTGGAGAAAACCTGGCTCGTGATTTTATGGATTCCCAGTCAGTTATTGATGCTTGGATGAATTCTTCAAGTCATAAAGATAATCTGTTGAATAAAAATTATCAAGAAATCGGCGTAGCTGTGGTTAACGGAACACTTAACGGAGTGGAAACAACCTTAGTAGTCCAATTATTTGGTGCGCCTTTAGCTTCAGCTGCAGTTGCGCAGGAATCAGAAACAGCTAAAGCCCCCTTACCAACTTCAACCCCGTCTTTAGTAGCGTCTCAACCAACAATTGAAGAAACAGCCGAAAATATAAAGGTTGAAGAAACAACCGAAATAGAAAAAGAAATAGAAATAGAGGAAACAGGAGGGGAAGAACAGAAAAGGCAAATAGAGGAGATGGCTCCTTTGTCAAAAGTTGCTTTAGCTCAGGCTCAAGGGGAAACCAAGAATCCACCTCTACTTTCACCTTTTATGTTAACTAAAACAATTGCTATCTTTTTACTGGGTCTTATTCTTGGTTCTTTGCTTTTGGATATTGCCTTGGTTTATCAGAGAAAAATCATTAGGCTTTCTGGGAAAAATATAGCTCATTTGATTTTTATCGGCGGTTTGCTTTTAACGGTGATTTTAACAACGCCAGGAGCTATACTTTAGTTATAAGCAAAGTTTGTTTTTAACAAAATGGAAGATTTAAGACATTATTTATCATTATTAGCTATTTTATCAATCGGTTTTGGTTTATTTTGGATTTTTAATTTTAACCGTCATATTCAAATAATGATTACTATTGGTTTGGGGATAGTTTATGTTATTTGGGGAGTTGTCCATCATCTTTTTCGTAAAGAATTTCATTGGCGGATTCTTTGGGAATATTTAATTGTTTCAACATTAGCTTGTATGATTGTGATCTTTCTCCTCCTCAGAACTTAAATTTCGTGTTATAATTTATCTATACTGCCAAGATATGACTGGGAGTAATTTTTTTATCAATCCCACCCAAGGTAAAATTACTATTGAAAAGATGGTCGATGAGTTAGTGAATTTTATGGGTCAAGAAGATGATTATTTTTACAGTTTGGTGATTGGGACTGATTCCAAATCAGGCAAGCCTGACAGCCGGGAAGAAATTGGTTTTGTCACTGCCGTAGTTATTCATCGTAAAGGTAAGGGTGGCCGTTATTTTTGGCAGAAAAAAAAGATTAGCAAGATTGGTAGCCTGCGGGATAAAATTTATACCGAAACGACGCTTTCTTTAAAATTGGCGGAAAAATTAGTGCCTGAATTTACTAAAAAACTTAATGGTCAAAGATACCGCTTGGAGATTCATATTGATGTTGGTGATGTTGGTCCGACCAGAGAGATGATTAAAGAAGTAGTGGGGATGGTTAATGGTAACGGTTTTACCGCTAAAACCAAGCCGGAATCCTATGGCGCTTTTGTTATTGCCGATAAGCATACCTAGGCAAAATATTTTAATTATTTAGATTTGTTTTTTAGTAAATCCGGCCTGTTCTTCTCTGTTTTTTTCAGACTTTGCTTTTGTTGCCATTCTTTAATTTTTTGGTGATTGCCGGAGAGTAAAATTTCAGGGACTTCCCATCCTTTAAAATCAGCCGGTCGGGTGTATTGGGGGTATTCAAGCAATTTAGCATAGCCAAAACTTTCTTCTTTTATAGCTTCAGTTTTTTTTAGAACCATAGGGATTAGGCGAGTAAGACTATCAATAATAATCATTGCTGGCAATTCACCACCGGTTAAAACATAGTCGCCGATAGATATTTCTTCATCAACAAGATATTTTCTGACTCTTTCGTCAACTCCTTCGTAATGACCACAGATAAAAATCAGGTGTTTTTCTTTACCTAAATTTTCAGCTGTTTTTTGGTTAAAAGTTTGGCCACTAGGACTCATTAAAATAACTTTTGAGTTTTTGCTTTTTAAATCTCTGAGGGCTTTATAAAGTGGTTCAACCATAAGAATCATTCCTGTTCCGCCGCCAAAAGGGTGATCATCAACAGTTTTTCTTTTATCCTTGGCCCATTTTCTTAAATCGTATATCTGTATTTCAATAAGACCTTTTTTTTGCGCTCTTTTGATAATTGATTCATCAAAAGGACCTTTAAACATTTTTGGGAATAAGGTTAGGATATCAATCTTTATCATATTTAAAATTTTACCACATTCATGGATATGATATAATTTTATAAACATATGAAAATTTTGGTTGCTGGCGGAGCTGGTTTTATTGGTTCTCATCTTTGTGAAAAACTTCTCAAAAAAGGTTACGAAGTTTTTTGTGTTGATAATTTACTAACAGGTAATAAAAAAAATATTGAAGGATTTTTAGGAAATAAGAAGTTTCATTTTATTAATTGGGATGTAGTACAAAAACCGCCACAAGGAATTGCTAGCAAAAGATTTGATTTCATTTTTCATTTAGCCAGTTCAGCCAGCCCTAATCCGGAAAGTCCTCTAAGCTATCTTAATTATCCAGCTGAAACTCTTTTTGTTAATTCTTTAGGAACTTATAATCTCTTAGAATTAGCTAATCAGAATAAGGCAAAGTTTCTCTTTGCTTCAACTTCAGAGATTTATGGTGATCCGCAGATTTCGCCTCAACCAGAAACCTACTGGGGGAATGTTAATCCTGCTGGAATTAGATCCTGTTATGATGAAGCTAAAAGATTTGGAGAGTCAATGACAATGGTTTTTGTGAGGAAATTTAAAGTTAATGCTCGGATTGTGAGAATATTTAACACCTATGGGCCAAAGATGGATAAGCGCGACGGTCGAGTAATTGTGAACTTTATCAATCAAGCACTAGGGGAAAAGCCATTAACTGTTTATGGCAAGGGGACGCAGACTCGGAGTTTTTGCTATATTGACGATACCATTAAAGGAATAATGAAGGCGATGTTTGAGAAAAAAACTGCAGGAGAGGTTTTTAATATTGGGAATAATAAAGAATGCACAATATTACAACTGGCCAAAATGATTAATAAACTTTTAGGAAATAATATAAAAATTATCTATAAAATTTTACCTATTGATGATCCAACAAATCGTTGTCCTGATATTACCAAAGCTAAAAAAATCCTAGGTTGGGAGCCAAAGGTTTCGCTTAAAGAAGGACTTTTAAAGACTATAGAATATTTTAACGAAAAGTAATATCATAAATTAATGAATAAAGTTGTTATTATCATTCCTACTTATAACGAAAAAGAAAATATCGGTCGGATGATTGATATTTTAGAGGAAGAGATTTTCCCTAAACTTAAAGAAAATCAGATGGAGATTTTAGTGGTTGATGATAAATCTCCAGACGGAACTGCCCAAATTGTTGAAGAAAAAATGAAAAATTTTAAGAACCTGACTCTTAATTTAGGGAGTAAGCAGGGTTTAGGAGCTGCCTATAAAAGAGGGATGGAGTATGCCATGGAGAAGATGGGGGCTGAGGCAGTAGTGGAATTTGATGCGGATTTTCAACATGACCCCAAACATATTATTAATTTGGTAAAAAAATTCAATGAAGGTTATGACTATGTTATTGGCTCACGTTTTGTTAAGGGTGGCTCTTATCCGCAAGAATGGAGCTTTTATCGTAAATTTTTAACTAAATACGGCGGTTTGTTCTCAAGGGTTGTTTTGTTTTTCCCCAATATTAATAAAGTTAAAGATGTCTCGACAGGTTTGAAATTAACCAGAGTTAGAGGTGTTCTGGATAAAGTTGATTTTAATAAAATTGCCAACGATTTTTGTTACAAAACACAAATTCTTTATCAAATCGTTAATATGGGGGCTAAAGTGATTGAAATCCCCTTAGAGTTTAAACTTCGGGAAAAAGGGGAAACAAAAATGGGTTTTAATACGGTGGTTGGGACTTTTAAGGCGATTATTATTCTTCGTTTGACTGAGCCGAAAACTCTGCGTTTTCTTAAATTCGGCACAGTTGGCTTTATTGGTTATTTGGTTAATGCTTTTTTTCTTTATCTTTTTGCTAAAATCGGCTTTCGAGAATGGGCGACTTGGGCAGCTTCAACAGAGTTGGCTATTATTAG
>CAZQCJ010000020.1:0-5566 GCA_964591885.1 uncultured Gammaproteobacteria bacterium | reverse complement strand
TTAACTTTTTACTTCATCTTTATCCACTCATACTTTATTAAATCATTCAACTTGAGATACAATAATAGTATTGTGAATAAAAAGTTTTTCTTTATTGTAATAGGTTTTTTCCTTTTGACTTTAGTTATAGTTTCACTTCCTCGATTTTTATTAGAAGGCAAAAAACAATTCGTAGGAAAAGTTCCTGATAATCTTGCCAGCAGGGTCTGTCAAAAGATTTCACAAGTTGAAGATGTTTATTCTTGTTTGGCAGTAGTTAATAGCGATAGTAGTTGGTGCCAGAAAATTGAATCGGTGGAAGAAAAAAATATTTGCTTGGCTTTGGCTGATCAAGATTTTTCTTTTTGCCGGAAAATTAGAGATCAGGAAGCCCAGGAGATTTGCTATTACGAATTGAGCTTTGTACTTGGGGACATTAGTTATTGTGATGAACTTGAAAATTGGGAGCAATGCTATTTCTCTTTTATTTATCGGCTTTATTGGCAGGAAAGATCTGATGAAATTAAGGCGGAATATTGTGAGAAATTTAGTGAAGATGCTGGTATAGATCTTGCTTTTAAAAATTCCTGCTGGGCATTTAAAGAACGTGATTTTTCTCTTTGCCGAGGTAATGAACACTGTTTGTCATTTTTCCCCCAACCGCTCTCTTTTTGCGATAATAATAGACTGAAGGAAAAGAACGATTGCTTGCGTGATAGAGCTTTAACTGCTAAAGATATCTCTATTTGCGAAAGAATAATTGATACGAATATACGAGATGGATGTTATGGTAGTTATTCAGCTCATATTTCGCCAGACCTTTCTCTTTGCGAAAAAATCAGCAACAAGATGACAAAGAATGCGTGTTATCGAGATTATGCGATTAACCTTTCTGATAGATAATTTGTTATATGATGGATTAAATAAAATCAGAAGTCTAAATTCCCCCAAAACTAATCCGAGCATTGTCATGACAGGGAGTTGAACTTAGAAAAGCCTACTTAAGGGCTTTTTGTGTTTTGTGGTACTATAAAAAGAAGAAGGAGGTGATTATTAAATGGCAGATAAAGATAAAACAGTGCTTGAAGAACCAACTGAAGAACCAAGGGTTGAAGATAAACCAGTTGCCGATGTAAAACCAACTGAAGGACCAAAGGTTGAAGAGTCTAGTGGTACAACTACCCCAACAGATGATGCGGCTACGCCAGTAGGAACCGATCAACAAGGTCGTCAGCTTTATAGCGTAAAGTGCGCTAGCTGTGGGAAACAGACTGAAGTTCCCTTTAAGCCAAGTGGGGACAGGCCAGTTTATTGCCGAGATTGTTATATGCAAAAGAAAGGAGGGATTTAAGGCTAGGGGAGAATAAACGGAATCATAAAACAGTATCGAAATCCTTTGTTGAACTTTTAAACTAGCCCAAACATTAACCACAATGGGGAGTATCTCAAAAACTTTATCGAACGGAATAATGACAGAACTTAAATGTTCTTAGCGTTTTAAGTTAGGCTTATTATTGCTTCTTGCTGCCAAGCGTGAGTATCACTGGCTTGTTGTTATCAGTATTGTTTTTTCGTTTACAGAGCCCTCAATAACAGTGACTGATTGTGGGTTAGGAGTGGCCAAGTTTTTCGGAAATGTTGATTCGTTGAAATAGATAAAATAACTCCCTGGTTTAATTTTGAAGGTTGCAACTCCTTCCTCGTTGGTGAGAGCGATTCCACCTTTAGGGGGTTGGCCGGGCTCGGGGGCCACATCTACCTCGACATTTGGAAGAGGATCTTTAGCATTGTTGTCCATGAGGAGAGTAACTTTAAGTTCAACATTGCCTTCTATCCCTTTATTTTCTAAAAATACCGGTTTTGGCAGATTAAAACCTGCAAAAATTGCGCCAACATAAAGGATAGCTAAAAAAATTAAGACCAAAGCTCCAAGTTTTAATGCTTTCATCGATTTTTCACCTCCCTTCTTCTAAGGCTTTTATCCAGGCCTTAGCCAGTTTTTTTTGCCCTTCAATGTTTGGGTGAACACAATCATAGTCGCTAACGTCAGATGGAGTTAGAATACTGTAAAGATCTACAAAAATGAGATCGTTTTCAGAAGCCATCTCCTGAAGTGCTTGATTAAAGGATTGGATTTTCTCTGGCGTCAATTTGTCAAACCCGACTTGCAATTTATCTTCCTTGCAAGCTGAGTAAGAAGCACTGCGAAGGAGGGGAAAGTTTGGGTAAGAACTAATGAGGATTATTGTCTCTTCGCCTTTAATTTTACTAATGATTTCCTGGAGGTTTCTTTTTAAGTTGGCAGGCGAACTATCTTCTAAGATATCAGCCATGATGTCAATAGTTATATATTTTGGATAATAAGTAATGGCGTTAGGGACTTGTTTTTGTAAAACACTCTTGCTATTAGCCCCTGATTCTGCTAGATTAACTGCTGTTAGATTTTCTCCTTTCTCCTTTAAATATAGATATAAACTCTCTATTTTTGTGCCTGTGGCAAAGCTATATTCTGGATTATCTCCAATAAAAATTTGAGATAAATTGTTTGCTTTGGTTGTGCTTGCTCCTAGTGCGACAAACTTTCTTTCTTGACTATTTTTCTTTATTGCTGTTAAAGGTTGGGATATAATTCCTGTTCTGCCATTTTTTTCCGACATCTGTTTAAAAACAATTACTCCTAAGACAATTAAGACTGCAATAATAACGATTATTAATATTTTGGAAAAGCCTTTTGTTTTCATTTTAATTTTGCCCTACTGGCTGGTCCATCTGAATTGGTTGAGCGGGTTCAATACGCTCTGTATTAGCATCACTATTAGCATCTTGTATTGGGTTTAAAGGATTTAGCTGTTGCTCTTCCTTAATCGGGTTTGTCTTCTTTAATTCCCTTGGGGCACTTTGAGATGGATCAGAATTGGGACTGTTTTCCATAGGGGCTTGCTTCGTTTGCTCGATTTGTTCTGCTTTTTCCGCTTGTTGAATCTGGATAACTTGCGTTGTATACTCGGTAGCTTCCTGTGAGCCCTCAACTGCTTCTATTGTTCTCGTAACATGTTTGGAGGAATTTTCCTGAGCGTTGAGAACAGCCTCTTTTGCTTGTTGGGGAACTTTACTATAGATTTCTGATAAAACTTGTTGTTGGTGAAGACTTGTTTCTTTAATCCTTTCTGTTACTCGTACTTTGTCTTGTATTTGAGTAGTTAGTTTATCTAATTGCTCAAAATGTTTTTCGTAACGGTTAATTATTGTGAGCGAGGGATTATTTGCTATTTCATCAACCCGTCTGTCAGTTAATTCAAGTAGATAATTGATTTTTTGCTCAGAAGAGTTGGTTAAAAGAAGCTTTATCGACTCGCCCCAGATTTGTAGAAAATAAAATGGCGAGTTAGGTTTTATCAAGCCTTCAGAAGCGTAGGTAGGGGAGAGAATGAAAGAGATGAAAAGAAAAAATGAAAAGAAAGCAATGACAAATTTTTTCATCAATTTCAATATAACAAATATTTGTAATTAGAAACAAGTTGAGGACAATCGAATGCTTTTCTTTAAAAAATTCTATTATTCGAGTCAAAAAGATCAGTAGGAATTTTTAAGAAGAAGTTGTTGATAAAGTTCTAGGTATTTCAAGATACGATGGGGCATGAGAAATTTTTTAAGAACTGATTCATGAGCAGCCCTAGAGATTTTTTTTGTTATTTGAGGATTTTGTAAAAGGTAAATAATTTTTTTGCTAGCTTCAATTGGCGAGTTAACCAGATAGCCGTTTTTACCATTAGTAATCTGTAATTTGATTCCCCCAACATTACCACCAATAACAACTGCTCCTTTCCACATTGCCTCAGTTACTGTTAATCCGAATCCTTCTCGGATTGATTTTTGCAAGATAATATTCGAAGCTGTTTGAAAAGCGTTAACAGCAACATCATTTTTAGGGAGATTAATTAACAGAAAAATATCTGGATCATTACCAACATACCTTTCAATTTTTTTTTGGACAATTTTTGCTTCTGGATCATCAATAGACATTTGGGCAACTAAAGCCAGTTGTAATTCTGGAATTTTCTCTTTAGCCAGACGATATGCGTCGATAACACCAACTGGATCTTTCCAGGGGTCAAGACGGGAAATCTGAGTTAACAGAGGTCTTTTAATGTCAATGCCAAAACGTTTTAAATAAAATCTAGCCTCTCCGACGGAACTTTTAATATTTTTCAAGGAATAAACATCAATAACCGGAGTGATAAAACTCAATTTATTTTTAGGAAAATCACCATTAGCACACTTGTTAGTTGTAAAAACATAATGGTCATAAGGTTCAAGGTAAGGACGTAGAAAATGCCACATTTTTCGATTCGGGCAAGCTGTATCAATGTGACAACGCCAAATACTCACTGGCGGTTTTCTTTTGCCTAAATATTTTAAAACTGTAGCCGGTTGCGGATCGTGGATAATGAGGATATCAGTCGGTTTCTTAAGTAACCATTTAGCAATCTTTTGGTTGTAACTGAGATAAATTTCCCTTTCCTTTTTTGTTAAATTTCCTGGTTGGCCTTGCATGAGATTATGAATTTTTTTAGTGATTTCAAAAAAACTTTCATCAGGAGGGATAACCAACCATTTAGATTTTAAGCCCAAGTCCTTTTCAAGGGGAACAATACAACGTAGCATTTCTGCTACCCCGCCGCCTAAAGCTGTTGCATTCAGATGAGTTATTCGTAAGCCTTGTAATGATCGAGCTATTTGTTTGGCTTTATTGACTACTTCAGGAGTTAAACGAAGGTAATCATCAAATTTTCTGGAACGATAATGGACTTGTTTTAAAGGGTTTTGCTTCATTAATCAAGCCTTGTTTTCAAGCTAACCGATAATATAAAAGCTTGTCAACCACCATTTAAGCAAACCTCTGCTATATAACAAAACGGGGTTTTGTGAAAGCGTTTTTGCTTTTGCTTACTTTCCAATAATTTTTACAGTAAGAATTATTGAAAGAAAAAGGACTTTTTTTGAGTACTACAAATAGATATAGATTAAATAAATGAAAGGAGGTGAAAAGAAAAAAATGAATAAAAAATCAATTCTTTTAGGAGCTACAACTTTAGTTTTGGGAGGATTAATTTTGGCCCCCAAAATAAGTGCTTATAAAGGTGATCCTGGTGTCCAAGGGCCAAATTGTACCCCAGAACGTCATGAAGAGATGATTAAGGCTTTTGAAAGCCGTGATTACAATATTTGGAAAGATTTAATGAAAGGTAAAGGCAAAGTTGCTCAGGTAATTAATGAGGACAATTTTGCTCGATTTGCCGAGGCTCATCAATTAACTCAAGAAGGTAAAGCCGATGAAGCTAAAGAAATCAGAGCCGAATTAGGCCTAGGTTTAAAAAACGGTTCTGGTAAAGGGCAGGGTCAAGGCTATGGTAGAAATCAATAAATAAGAGACGAAATGCTGATACCCCGCTTAAAAGATTTGAGTGGGGTTTCAGCCATTTGTAAGTTAAATAATTTATGCTCAATATTTTTTTGGTTAGATATATTAAAATATTAAATGATGATCGATATTGCCAAATTATCAGACGAAGAGATTGTCAAATTA
>CAZQCJ010000019.1:0-15360 GCA_964591885.1 uncultured Gammaproteobacteria bacterium | reverse complement strand
ATGGTCGCCACCCGATAATCTTGAGCCCGGCGAGCATACCGTTACTGCCAGCTACCTTGATGAAAACAACCAAGAGCAAACAGTCAGTCATACTTTTTTGGTTTTGGCTTCCGGAACAAACGAACTACCTTCAATAGTGGCTACTCCTTCGGGAACTTCTACCCCTTCGCCAATCCCAACTTCTACCCCTTCGCCAATCCCAACTTCTACCCCTTCGCCAATCCCAACTTCTACCCCAAGTAGTCAACAAACAGCTTCACCTTCTTCAACCCCAATTTCTACTGATAGCGGCCGGCTTTCAATGCCTTCCACTGAAAGCGGTGTTCCCAGTTCCGGTTACTTGACACCAACATTTTTAGTCTTCATAATAGGATGCAGTTTGATATTTTTAGGTCTGTTTCTTAAAACCAGGAAAGTTTTTTAATGGACAAAAATCTGCCGCCAAATAATAACCAACAGCCTGATGATTTAAATATCAATCCGCCCGTACCACCGGTGTCTTCACCAGATGAATTAGAAAAAACCCCTGCTCCAGAAAAACCAGAGATCCCGGAAACGCCGCCAACAATAACACCAGCTGAACCAGAAATAAAAAAAGAAGAAACAAAACCATTAACAGAAGAAAAACCGATTGAAATTGGCTCTTTAGGAGAAGAACCCTCCTTTACTTCTTATGCTCAAGAAACAAGTAATGATAGCTCAAATAACTCTCAAAAAGTTAAAAAGATAAAAACTATTTCTTCAGTTTTAGGTTTTCTCTTAATTATTATCGCCTTACCCCTGACCGTCATTTTAGTTAAACAAAGGCAAGAAATTAGAAAAGAAGCTACAGAAACAAGCAAAAGCGAAAGTACTTCTTTTTGCGGAATCACTGTTAGCCCAGGAAGCCACGGCGAGCAAAATGGAGTTTATACCTTTAACTACTCTATCACTGGGAGTGGACATACCGTTAAGGTCCAAGAACGTGGTTGTGTTTGCAATGATGGTTTTCTTAAAACTTGCGGGCCCAGCTCAGGTAGTTGCTCCACTAACAGCTACATCAAAACTACCCCTATTAATGGAACAATCACCGTTCGTCAACCAGCCGGTGATTGTGGAACTTTCCAAGCTGATGTTTTTATTATTTCTGTTGACGACAAATCAGAATGCCATAATTAATGAAAGACTTTAAATCAAAAAAACAAATTATTTTTAGTATTCTAGGACTTTTAGTTATTGTTGCCTCTATCCCAATCGCTGTTTTCTTAGTTAAACAAAGGCAGGAAATTAGAAAAGAAGCGGCTTCTGGAAGTATTACCAAATGTGGGGTAACTATTTCAACTGCTAGTGGAGGTGGTTTTAACGGCAGCAATTTCACAGGAAATTATTCTTTAAATAATAACTCTGGTAAAACAGTCGAAATGAAAATCCAACTTCATGGTTGTGCTTGCGACAAGGGTAATTTATCACAATGTAATACTGGTTGTATTGAACAAACAAAAAACCTCACTCTTTCACCAGGAACATCTAGTCAATCTATAACAACACCTTCAAAAAATAACTGTGGCACATTCCAAACTGATCTTAAAGTTATATACTGCAAATACGAAGGGCCCTATGGTTCAGTAGAAGATAATGATACTTCACTCCCTGTTTGGCATCTTTATAATACTAATAAAGATTGTACCAGCCCTACACCAACAAGAACACCTACCCCTACACCAGGAAATCCGATTTGGGGACGCTGGAATACAAATATCACTTGTTCATTAACAACACCTACTCCTACGCCAGTAGAAGAAACACCAACACCTACTCCTACGCCAGTAGCCGTTACTGAAGCTACATCAGCGCCTCAACTTCCAGAAGCTGGCTTTGCCTGGCCAACTTTTGGCGTAATATTCGGCGGCATAACTTTTATATTAATTGCCTCTGTCCTTTTCCTCTTGTAAAAAAGTTTCTCTGATTTGTTAAAATAAATCATGCGCATTGCTATTATCGGAGCTGGCTTTGCTGGTTTAACCGTTGCTCTTAAACTTTCCCAAAAGGGTCACTATGTGACAATTTTTGAAAAAGAAAAAAGGGCTGGGGGTCTAGCTGGAGGTTTTAAAGAAACAAACTGGAAGTGGCCTCTTGACTTTTTTTACCGCCACCTTTTTACTAATGACAAGGTCGCCAAAAAACTGTTAAAAGAGTTAGGAATAAAAATCTTTTGGGCAAAACCTAAAACCTCTATTCTTAAAAATGACCAGATTTATCGGTTTGATTCTCCAGTCTCTATCTTATCTTTTCCATTTTTTTCTTTATCGGACAAGATCCGCCTCAGTTTAGCTAGTCTTTATCTCAAAATAACCAACTATTGGCAACCCTTGGAAAAAATAACTGCCGTTAATTGGCTTAAAAAATTTTATGGGGGAAAAACTTACCAAGTTTTATGGAAACCACTTTTAAAATCTAAATTCAGTAAATCTTATAAGCAAATTCCCGCTTCTTGGTTTTGGGCAAGAATTAAAAAGAGAACTACCAGCCTGGGTTATCCTCAGGGTGGCTTTCAGTTTTTAGCCAATCAGCTAGTTTCGGTCATTAAAAAAAATGGTGGACAGTTTTATTTTCAAAAAGAAATCAAAAGCTTTAATGAGCTGGAAGGAAGATTTGACAAGACTATTTTCACCGTTCCTGTTCCGATTTTCTTAAAAATTATGGGGAAGAAATTACCACAAAATTATCAGCAGGATCTAAAACAACTAAAAATAATTGGTGCTGTTTATTTAATTTTAATTCTCAAGAAGCCATTTTTAACCGGAGGGACTTATTGGCTAAATGTTAATGATAGTTCTTTTCCATTTGTGGCCATGGTAGAGCATACTAATTTTATTAATAAATCTCATTATAATCATCACTCTATTTTATATATCGGCGGTTATTATTCCCAAGACCATCGCTATTTTAAAATGAAAAAAGAAGATATTTTTAAAGAATGGCTGCCTTATATCCAAAAAATAAGACCTGATTTTAATCTCTCATCTTTTGCTCATTATTCATTATTCACTAATTCTTATGCTCAACCCATCATTTCTTTAAATTATTCAAAAATTATCCCTTCTTATCAGACTCCAGTCAAAGATGTTTTTTTAGCCTGTATGCAGCAAGTTTACCCCTGGGATCGGGGCGTCAATTACGCCATAGAGCTTGGGCAAAAAATTGCTAAAAAGATTTAAAATTCTTCTGATTTATCTCCATGAAGGCAACCAATAATAAAACTCATTCCACCATTTTGTTACTTCTACTCCAACCCAATGAGGATAGAAAAAAAGGAAAGTGATACCTACTAATAATAAATAACTTACAAAAATTGGTTTAAATTCTTTCTTTCTAGCCAACCAAAGCAAAAACCAAGCTAAAAATAAACACAAGAAGGGAATAGCCGGTAGATAGTGGTAAATAAACATAATTCTTGGTGAAAAAGCCCAAGGTAAAAATAAAGATAAATAAGCAAAAATTACCAGGCCTAATTTTTCATTTCTATTTTTAAAGGCTAACCAAACCACCCCAAAAAAACTAATCAATCCTCCCCACCAGACTAAAGGATTACCCATAGCATAAATATTGGTAATTTTCTCTTGACCGTATTTGACAAAAAGCCAGACAGGACGTTTCATTATTAACCATGACCACCAAGGAGAAGTAAAAGGATGGGTTGCCTTAAGCCCGGTATGGTACCACCACATCTGTTTTTGCAATTCCCACCATTGAGAAAAAGAATGATTGTTCAAAAAAAAGGGCAAATAAGAAAGCAAATAGACACTTAAGGGTAAAATTAAAAAGAAACATAGAAAAAGAAGAAATTTTTGTTTAATAAAAGGAAAATATTTTTTCTTATCTTCCTTTAAGAACTGGAAAAACCAATAACAACCAAAAACCAAAAGCCAATAAACAGCTGTCCATTTTGAAGCTAACGATAAGCCCAAAGCAAGGCCGGAAAATAAATATTTATCTTTCAGAAACAGCCACAGAGCTAGTAGGCCGAAAAAGAGAAAATAGGTATCATTCATACCGATTCGACTCATAACTAAAGGCAAACCATCAAAAGCAAAGAGTAAAGCTGCCAAAAAGCCTACTTTTCGATTAAAGATTTTTTGGCCCAACAAATAAAGTAAGAAAACGCAGCCTATTCCCAACAAAGCGCCGGAAAAACGCCAGCCTAAGGCTTGTTGACCAAAAAGAAAAATACCAGCCACCATTCCTAATTTCGCTAAAGGCGGGTGACTCCACTCATAGGCCATTCCCTCAGGCGGCGTATTCCACCACTCCCAGGCTGCTGGGTTTCCCTTAATCATCTCCACGGCCGTAAAAGAATGATAAACTTCATCAAAATAGAATTCTTGAGGATAAGATAAATGATAAAAGCGGGTTAAGGCCGCAAAGACCAATAAGATAACCAATAACTTAAAGGCATGTTTTTTAATAAATTTCCCCTCTTTAGGCAAAAATAAATTTTGGTGATGGAAGAAATATTTTTTAAATATAATTTTAAATTTGGAATTAGCTAAACTCCCTAAAAGAACAATAAAAAAGAATAAATTAGCAAAAGAAAAAAGTCCAATTATTTTTTGGGAAAAAATTTCTTTAAAATCTTGATTAATCCAAATAAAAGAAAAACGTAAATTTAAAATATAAGTTATCGAATAAAAAAGATAGATAAGCCAAAGCTTAGGCTTAATAGCAGCGGCTACCGCTAAAAAGGCAAAAAGAGGAAAAAGATGGCGTTCGTGAACCCTAGTTAAAAAAAGAAAAGCGGCAGCAGACACAATAGTCAAAACTAAAAAGAAGAATTTAAAATTAGTTATTTGATTCTTCCCCCATTTTTTCCAAAGAAAAATCAAAAGAGACAAGTTTATTAAAGCAAAAATAAAAACGCCCCATTGCTGAAAAGAAAGGGAAAGCAAATAATGCCCATCTGACTGCCAAAAGCCAGAAGCTAAAAACCAAAAATTAAAAGCATTAACCGAGCCATAGGGGTATTGTTCGAGAGTCACCCTGAAACGTTCTCCAATAAAATAGAAAAGGCTTTGGCCTGAAGAAAAAGGAACAAAGGCTAAAGACAAGACCATAACAAAAAGAAAGAAACTAGAAACAGCCATTATCAACTTGATAACAAGAATTTTTCTCCCCTTATCCAAAAAAAGAGGTAAAAATATAAAAGGGAGAAAGATAATACTTTGGGGTTTGGTTAGAAAAGCCAAGGAAAGAAAAACAGGCGACAAAAAATATTTCTTCTTCCATAAAAGATAAAAAGAAGCAAAAACTAACATTGTTAAAAAACTGTCAGCTTGTCCCCAAAAAGTCGAATTAGCTAAAACAGCCGGATTAAAAAGATAAAAAGCCGAAGCTAAAAGGGCTTTCTTCTCATTAAGAAGACTTTTAACTAAAGAAAAAATAAGATAAGCAGTTATTAAATCAGCTAAAATTGAAGGGAGTTTATAAAGAATTTCGTTGGGAATATTAGGAAGGACATTTTTAATCCATCCCAAAAACCACAGAACATAAAGATAACCAGGCAAATAATCAGACCAGGTTTCATAAAATCTTGAAAAACCCACTTCAATTAAACGATGACTCCAACCAAGCCAAGAATTAAAATCTAAAGTTAAGGTCCCAAAGGGGACTAAAAAAAGACGGCAAAAAAAGCCAATAGCTAGAAAAAGAAAAATTTCCTTACCTCTAATAAAACCCTTAGCCTTCCTTAGAAATTTCATTATTATCATTATTTTATAATAATTTTATAATATAATCTAAATAAATAAGTAATGATTAAAAAAATTTTCAAAAATAAAATTTTTCTCCTGTTTCTCCTTTTTTTATCAGTTTTTCTCGTCTATTTTTTAACTGGACCAGTTCAGCCAACTCCCTATAATTACTTTGTCCGTCTTGCCAATGCTTTCTCACATGGCCAAATTTACTTAACAGAGGCTCCACCATGGTTAAACGAATTAATTCCTCTAGAGGGAAAATATTTTGTTGTTTACCCGCCAATGCCAGCCATTCTCCTTTTACCTTTTGCTTTCTTCCTTGGTTCTAATCTTAACCAAACTCTTTTCTCTAATTTCATCGGCGCTCTTAATGTCATTCTCCTCTTTTTAATTTTAGGAAAAATGAAAATTAACAAGAAGGCTCAAATTTGGCTAACTGCTCTTTTCGCCATGGGAACTAATCATTGGTTTTTAGCCAGTATCGGTTCGGCCTGGTATCTAGCCCATATTGTCGCTGTTTTTTTTATTCTTCTAGCCATTCGGGAAATTTTAGGTTCTAAAAGAGCTCTATTCATCGGATTATTTTTAGGGGCAGCTTTCTGGTCAAGGCTACCTACTATTCTTGCTTTTCCTTTTTTTGCGGTTTTACTCTGGCAAAAAAATAACCTCAAGCCTCTTTTTAAGCTTGCTTTGGGGGTAGCTTTTTTTGTCTGTCTTAATTTTCTTTATAATTTTATTCGCTTCCAAACAATTTTTGATGTTGGTTATACCCTAATCCCCGGTGTTCTCAACGAACCGTGGAGTAAGCTCGGTCTCTTTAATGTTCATTATTTACCACGTCACCTTAAAATTCTCTTTTTAAAGTTACCTTTATTTTCTCATTCCTTCCCTTATCTTAAACCCTCAAACGAAGGCCTGGCTCTCTGGCTAACTACTCCGGCTTTTATTTTTGCTTTAAAAGCCAAAATTCGACAGAAAATCGTTTGGGCTGCCTGGTTAGCCATTTTCTTAATCGCCATCCCCAATCTTATTCATAGCACAGTTGGCTTTTCTCAATTCGGTTATCGCTTTGCCATGGATTTTACCCCCTTTCTAATTCTCTTAACAGCCATTGGCATTAAACAAAAGCTTAAATGGTACCATCAATTTTTGATTATCACAGGAATTATCATTAATTTTTGGGGAGTTCTTTGGATTAACAAATTTGGTTGGGTCGGTTGGTAAATTAAAGAACTAAGAGCTTTTGAAGATATTTGTGAACTTCCTGCCAATCACCATTTTTAGGAATTAAAACCCATTGATTATCATACTTTACTTTTGAAGTGGGCGGGTTAATTAGATAACCATCATTTAAAACCAGCATCTTAAAATTAACCTTCCGCCATTTTAAAAATATTTTTATTAAATCAAAATAATCTGAAGAAGGAATGTCGGTTTTAACATTAGCCAAAGTTATTCTCACTAATTGTTGGATTTGCCAAGGATTAAGCATTATTTCCGGAGTAAAGATTTTTTTCCGGATAGCTGAAAGCAATCTTTGCTGCCTTTGTGAACGAGCAAAATCTGTGCCTTCTTCTCCCTCGGCATTCCGAGAGCGAACATATTTTAAAGCAGTAGCTCCATCCATAGTTTGCGAGCCTGCTTCAAAATAAAGATGTTCATAACGACATTGATATTCAGGGTCACCATCACATAAGTCGTCTTCTTTTCCGGCAATCGGATATTTAAAATCATCAAAGGTGCGTTCAACTTCAACCTCCACTCCATCTAAAAAATCAACGACTTCGGTAAAAAAATCGAAATCAATCAAAAGAGCATAATTAACTTTTTGACCTAAAATCTCCTCAACCACATTTTTAGTTTCTGCCAAACCCCGATAATGATAAACAGTATTTAGCTTAGCCCGCAAAGGCGCAATCCAAATATCACGTGGCAAAGAAAGAACTAGTGTTTTCCCGGTTCGATTTTCTGTCGAAAGAAAAATTATTGAATCAGTTAAATCATCACCGCTATGATTTCCTCCGGCAGTTCCCAATATTAAAAAACTTGTTCGCCCCGGCTTTGGTTGTAAAAAAAAGGTCAAAAAAATAATCAGCAGGCCAATAATTAAAAAAAACAGGCCAAAAGCAAAAATTGATTTTTTCCAGCGTAAAGTCATGTTAGAATTTAGTAATGGGCTTTAGCAACAATCCTATTCTATCTCATCTTAATCAGGCTCAACAAGAAGCAGTTTGCTTTGATAAAGGACCGCTTCTAATTTTAGCTGGGCCAGGTTCTGGGAAAACTCGAACTTTAGTTTATCACGCTGCTTGGCTAATTAGCCAACAAAAAGCTCTTCCGGAAAATCTCTTGCTTTTAACTTTTACCAACAAAGCCGCTGGGGAAATGAAAACAAGGCTAGCAAAAATCTTAGGTGAAGATAAAAATAAAATTCCTTGGGCCGGAACTTTTCATAGCTTTTGTGCCAAAATTCTCAGAATTGATGGACATTTTTTAAATATCGCCAAGAACTACACTATTTATGATGAATCAGACCAACAGGGAATGATTAAAAAAGTTTTAGATAAACTCGATCTTTCACCAAAAATTTACAAACCATCTCTTGTTCTAAACCTTATCTCTCAAGCCAAGAACGAAATGATTACGGCTCTGGAGTATCCTCAATACGCCCGAGGAACATTTCAGGAAACAGTGGCCAGAATTTATCTTAAATATCAACAATTCCTAAAAGAATCAGGGGCTTTGGATTTTGACGACTTATTACTAGAAACAGTCCGGCTTTTCCAAAAAGAAAAAGCGATTCTGCAAAAATACCAGAATCAATATCATTGGTTTTTAATTGATGAGTATCAAGATACCAATCATGCTCAATATCTTTTAACCAAACTTCTAGCCAAAAAAGAGCAGCATCTAACAGTCGTTGGTGATGCTTCACAAGCAATTTACGGATGGAGAGGCGCCGACTATCATAACCTAGTCAATCTTAAGGAGGATTTCCCTAACTTAAAAATCATTAATTTGGAACAAAATTATCGTTCTACCGAGAATATTCTTCAAGCTGCCAATCAAGTTATCCAAAAAAACAGTTCCCATCCTATTCTAAATCTCTGGACAACTAAAAAAGGCGGTGAAAAAATTAATCTTTATGAAGCCGCTAACGAGCAAGAAGAAGCTCAATTTATTGTTAATACTATTAAAACCTCTCTTTTATCAAACCCGAATTTCTCTCTAAAAGATTTTGTTATTCTTTACCGAACTAATGCTCAATCAAGAATCATTGAAGAAACTTTTCTTCATTCAGGCCTACCTTATCTTTTAGTCGGCGGAGTACGCTTTTACGAAAGAAAGGAAATTAAAGACTGTCTTGCTTATTTGCGTCTGGTTTCTAACTCTCAAGACCAAATAGCTCACCAAAGAATTGAAAAAATCGGGAAAAGAAAAGCTAAAAAATTTTTTGATTGGCTAAAGAAAAAGCCTAAAAAATTAACTTCCATTGAATATCTTGACCAGATTATAAAAACCACTGATTATCTTAAGAATTTTGACGAAAATGATTCTCAAGATTTAGCTCGTATTGAAAATGTCAAAGAATTGCGCTCGGTAGCTACTGAATTTCCTGATTTAGACCGATTTCTAGAAAATGTGGCCTTAATTCAACAAGAATATCTACCAACTGAAACTTCTAAAACAAAAATACCTAAAAATAATGTCACTCTCATGACTGTCCATGCCGCCAAAGGGACTGAATCCCCAGTTGTTTTTATTGTTGGCTTAGAAGAAGGACTTTTCCCTCATGCTCGAGCTGTTATGGAAAAAAATGAAGTTGAAGAAGAAAGAAGACTTTGCTATGTAGCCATGACCAGAGCTAAAGAAAAACTTTATCTTTCTTACACCCACCGTCGTTTTTACTTCGGCGAAAAAGCGGCTAATCAAGCTTCCCGCTTTTTAAATGATATCTCACCAGAACTGCTTAATATGATAAAATAACTTATCGCTTTGTTTCGATTAACAGGTAATTAATATTAAAGTTGAGATGATTATTCGGGAAGTTTTACCAGAAGAAAAGGTAAGTTTCAATCAGGTTGCTTCTCATCCGCTTCAATCTTGGGAATGGGGAGAATTTCGTCAAAAAACCGGTTTAAAAATTATTAGACTGGGGGTCTTTGAAGACAAGAAAATCAAAAATGCCTATCAGTTAACTGTTCATTCTCTCCCTAAAATTAACTACAACATCCTCTATTTTCCTAAAGGACCAATGCCTAACAAAAATATGCTCCAGACTTTAGAAAAATTAGGACGAAAAGAAAAAGCCATCTTTATTAAAATAGAACCTAATGTCAGGGAAAACCCAGATATCCAAAAATTTCTTTTAGAGAACAACTGCCGTAAGGGCAAATCTCTTTTTACCCCTTACAGCTTTCAATTAGACTTACGGGCATCAGAAGAACAGCTTTTGGCTAACATGAAACCAAAAACCCGCTACAACATCCGCGTTGCCCAAAAGCACGGCGTAGAAATTATAGAAGATAATTCAGCTAAAGCTTTTGAAGAATATTTGCGTTTAACTGCGGAGACAACCAGAAGGCAGAAATTTTATGCCCATAGCGCTGAATATCATCGTCAAATGTGGGAAGTGATGAGTAAATCAAAAATAGCTCATCTTTTTTTGGCTAAATATCAAAATCAGGTTTTAGCCACTTATATTTTCTTTGTCTTTAATAAATTTCTGTATTATCCCTACGGGGCTTCAACCAGAAAACACAGGCAAGTTATGCCAACCTATGCCCTTTTCTGGGAAGCAATTAAATTCGGTCAAAAAATGGGCTGTCAATTTTTTGATATGTGGGGCAGCCCAGGCCCCAATCCAAGCCCTCATGACCCATGGTATGGCTTTCATCAGTTTAAGGAAGGTTTTGGTGGAGAATTAGTAAAGTTTACTGGCACCTATGATTTAGTTATCAATCCTCCATTTTATAAGCTTTTCAACCTCGCCAATAATCTACGCTGGAAATTTCTTAAATTAAAGCCTGCTGCTTTTTAATTCCAGGCTTCACAAATAAGTTTATATTCACAGAAATCACATAATTTACTCGGCTTTGGTTCAAAAAGACTCTGCTGAATTTCTTTAGCTTTGCTTCGGATTTCCTTCTTGGCTACCTCCAATTGTTCCTTAGTTCTTTTAGTAGATTTCTTCTGGCCTGAATCAAGAAAGTAAAAGGTTAAAGTTAAATCTTCTGGTTTCTTATTGTAAATACCTTTATCACTCGCAGCTAAAGCATAAACCGTCATTTGCAAAGAATTATCCAACTCTTTTTGCTCCCAGGTTTTACCGGTTTTATAATCAATAATTTCCATTTTGCCATTCTTAAGCTCATCAATTCTATCTATTTTGCCGCCAACTTTTAAATCAGGGCTAACTTTAATAATGAAAGGTTGTTCTAAACTTTTAGGGACGAGTTTATGGTCAAACTTTTGATAAAAGGCAGTGAGCATTCTTTTGGCCTGAACTTTCATTTTTTCTTCATGAGCCTTACTGGCATAACCTAAAGAAGACCAATTACTATTCAGAATTTCCAAAAGGTCTTTTTCTCTTAATTTTTTATTCTGTTTAATGCCTTGATAAAAATCTTTCAGAGTGCGATGAAGAGTATCGCCAAAAGTTTGAGCAGCGGAAGGGGGAACAGGAATCCTTTGCAGATAACGATAACGATACTGCAAAGGACAATTATTAAAAGTTTCTATCTGTGAGTAGGAAAGATAATTAATTGGAACAAGCTGCCTACTTGTTTCTTTCTCTTCTTCTATTGGTTTAAAATCAAAAATTGAAAGCTGGTTTTCCTCTTTGGATAAAAGTCCAAATTTATCAATTTTTTCTTTACCCAGAGTTTCAAAAACAAAAGGGGAAATTTTCTTTTCTCTTTTACCTTCTCCATAATAATCAGCTGCGGTTAAAAACAATCGGTCTCTAGCTCTGGTTAAGCCAACATAAAAAAGCCTTCTCTCCTCCTGTTCATGATAGTCTCCACTAGGTAAAATTTCTTTAATTAAAGCCTCAGGAATAGGAATTTGCTCTTTCCTTTCCCGGGTGGGGAAACGAGCCACCACAAGATTAACCAAAAAGACAATCGGGAACTCCAACCCTTTAGCTGAATGAACGGTCAAAAGATTGATTCGATTTTCTTCAAACCAGTCAAAATTATTAACTAAAGGTGATTCACCTAAAGTCATTGAAAGATTCAGCCAGTCAACCACTGCTTGAACCGAAGCATCCTCATGATTGATTTCATAGGTACGCAACCGGTCAAAGAACTTGGCGATATTTTGGGCAGCTTTTTCTTCAGCTAAAGTTTTGTTTTCTGCCAGTTTTTTTAACAAACCAGTATCCTGCAAAAAGTAATAAAGAATCTGACCAGCTGTTTCTTTAGACAAAAGCTTTAAGTGACAATGAACCATTTCCACAAAAGCATTGATTTTTTCTTTAGTTTGGTTTGAAATAAATACTTCATTAACACTTTCACAAGCTTCGAATAAAGAGATATTTACACGACGCGCGTAATTATTAATAGCAGCCAAATCGCGGGCGTTAATATCAAAAAATCCCATTGACAAAAGCCGATATAAAGCGATATTATCTTCAAAGTTATATAAAAGTTTTAGATAAGCGATTAAATCCTTGACCTCAGCTTGACGGAAAAGCTGTCCAGGCCCCAAAAATTGATAGGGAATTCCAGCTCGAGCCAAAGCTCTGGTAAAAGGTTCGGCATGATTATTAGCCCGAACAAGAATGGCAATGTCCTTATATTCCAAATTTTTAATTTTTAACCTTAGGTCTTTAATCTTACTGGCAACTGCTTCAGCTTCGTTTTCAACCCGATCAGCATGGATTAATTCAATCGGAACCTGTTCAGTTTGTCGCACAGCTTGCAAATGCTTATCGATTTTTTCCTTAACTTCTAAACGATCAGGATTGTTATTCTGTATCAATTGGTAAGCATGATTCAAAATAAGCTGACTGGAACGATAATTTTTAGTCAAAACAATAATTTTCGCTTTAGGAAAGATTTTCCGAAACTGGATAACGTTAGAAATAGCGGCACCTCGCCAACGGTAGATTGACTGATCATCATCGGCACAAACAGTAATATTCTGAGTTTTACCAGCTAATAAAATGGCTAGTTGGTTTTGGGCGTAATTGGTATCCTGAAACTCATCAACCAAAAGATATTTGAATTGCTGTTGATATTGACTGAGAATATTTTTACGGGTACGTAAAAGCCTCAGAACATTGGTAATCAAATCGCCAAAATCCATCAAGCTTTCTTTCGTTTTCAATTCTTCGTAAACTCGATAGGCTTTGGCTAATTCTAAAGTTTTCTCTTTTTCTTCAGTGTTTAATTTCTTGTCTGTTTTTATCTTCTGCGCATATTTTAAATAAGCCTCGGCATCGATATCTTCATCTTTTAAACGACTGAAATGCTGCAACATGCCACTGATGAATTTCGTTGGATTACCTAAAGGACGAAAATAATTTAAATCAAACTTAAAAAGATTTTTAATTAAAAATTGGATGGTTTCGGCCTCGGTCATTAATTTATAACGAGGGTCTAGCCCGATATGAATTGCTTCTTGGCGTAAAACCCGGTCACAAAAGGAGTGAAAGGTGGAAATCCACATATCGGTGTAACCGTAAGGCATGGCCACATCAACTCTTTCCTCCATTTCCCGTGCGGCCTTATCGGTGAAAGTAAGAGCTAGAATCTGCGCTGGCTTAGCCTTGCCAGAAGAAACTAAATATTTAATTCTTTCGGTAATAACCGTTGTTTTGCCGGTTCCAGCTCCAGCAATAATTAAAAGTGGGCCTTTGCCAAACTCAATCGCTTCTAATTGCTCCTTGTTTAATTTTTTCTCTGAGGATTTAATCATTATCAAGTTTAATTTTCTTAGGAAGTTTATCTTGATGCTCTTTTTGTCCTAAATTCTGGGTAGTATTAATTTTCTGACCAAGTTGAGTGAAGCCGGTGGTAACGTTATTCATTTGGTTGTAAGCATTTTGCACATGTTTGCCTAAAACTAAAAGGTTTTCTTCAACTTTTAAGTAATCCTTTTGTATCGCTTTAATCGCCGCTAAAATATACTGGGCTCTTTGCTCAATTTTTTGGCCTTCGAAACTCATCAAAATTGCCCGCAGGTAAGCATAAAAAGTAGTGGGAGAAACCGGCAATACCCTTTTTTTACCGCCATAATCAAAAAGCTCAGTGTTATTAACCACTTCATAATAAACAGTTTCTGAAGGAAGATACATCAAGGCATAATCAATTGTTCCCTCCTCGGTTAAAATATATTTGTTGGCAATATCATCAATATGTTTTTTAACGTCTTTAACAAATTGCTTTTCCGCCTCTTTTTTTTCGCTCTCATTTTTAGCTCCCATTAGGCGACGGCAATTATCCATTGGGAATTTGGAATCAACCGGAATAATCCCGGCTGAAGTTTTAATAGCCGCATCAACCTTTACCCCTGATTTAAAAGTATGTTGTAGAAAAAAAGAGTTTTTCGGTAACATCTGAGCCAATAATTCCTTTAAAACCTGTTCGCCGATGTTACCTCTTAATTTTGGTGAACGAAGAAATTCTTGGATGTCTTTCATCCCCCGACCGATTTCCGACATCTCACCAATATTTCTTTGGACCTGGGAAATAACTCGAGCAGCATTATCTAGCCGTTCATTAATTGACTTAGACATCGATTGGCTAGACTGTTGTTGGCTTTTCAACCAATCCTTAAGAGTTTCATCAGGTTTGGTAGCTTCTTTAATTTCAGCCAACCTCTTGAGAATTAAAGCCACGGCAATAATTAAAATAAAGATGATTAGAACAGCAAAAAGATAAATCTGGCTATTCATACCTATTTATTTTAACACCCTAAGAAGTATAATTAAACTGTGAATAAATTAGAAAAAGCCAAAATTAAAAGAAGAAAAAACTTTTTGCCGGCTTTAATTTTAACCCTTATTTTTTGGGGAGGATTAGCTTGGTTGGTCTATACTTTTCCTCCTGAAAGTGTTTACTTAATTATTTCTTTTTATCTTTTGTTTTTCACTGCGGTTTTTTTTACAATGGCTCTGTCTTTTGGTAATTCTAAAACTGGCCTCACTATTGCTTCCTGGGCTTTTCTTTTTCTCCTCTTGCGTTATTTCAAAATCGGTAATCTTTTAAACCTTTCACTACTAGCCCTTATCTTTTTATTAATTAGCTTCTACTTTTACCAATCCAAGGATTAAATTTCTATTTGACAATCTTCAAAAGAGATGATTTAATTAAATTAACTTTTTCTTCCTGCCCAATTTAAATAATTAAATTGCGATGCAAGTTTCCAGAAAAAAAATTAAACCAGTCGTCAGGAATCAAATCTATAATCTTCTTCACAAAGTTATTGCTGACATTAAGAACCCTTATGAAGCTAAAGAGTTTTTGGGAAGTTTTTTAGGAGAAAGCGAGCAAGAGATTATTACTCGTCGTTTAGGCATTGCTTATCTTTTAAACAAGGGTAAAACATACAATTTTATTAAAAAGAATCTAGCTGTTTCCAGCACCACTGTGGCCAGCATTGCCAAACAGATTAACAAAGGCAA
>CAZQCJ010000018.1:0-2771 GCA_964591885.1 uncultured Gammaproteobacteria bacterium | reverse complement strand
TCTTCCGGTAAGAACTAAGGATAATCTGGATGGTTTATTTTTAATAAGGTCAATAATCTTATTGACGTCAACCAATTTATAATCAATCAAATTATTTATTTCATCTAAGATGATTATATTATAGAGATTACTTATAACTTTTTTGTAGGCATACTTAAAGGATTGTAAGGCATTATTTTTTTGCTCTTTAGTTGCCATGGCTTTTCCGTTCTTAAAAGTGATAAAACCTTTCCCAAGCTGTTTTATTTGGAGTGAAGTTTTTAATTTTTCTATTGCTTTCAGTTCTCCTGTTTCCCAAGTCCCCTTTATAAATTGGAGAATTAAAACTTTCTGATTATATCCAGTCGCTCGTAAGGCTAATCCGAGAGCAGCGGTGGTTTTTCCTTTGCCATTGCCAGTATAAACGATAACCAATCCATTTTTCTTAGAGTTCCTTTTCATTGTTGTTTATTGAAGTATTTTTGGTCCAAACTTATATTTTTTCTGTGACGCGATATTCTAATCTTTTACCAATCATGAGGCGTGTTTGAGAGTCAATTGCTGGTAGGACTGACATAAACAAAGCGGCGATTGGCATTAAAACCCATTGGATTGTTTCCCACAAACCAAACCAGCGGCTCAATTCTTGTTTGGTTGTTTTTGGACGGATAGCACGATCAATAAAAATCATTACTATTAGGAAAAGCAAGCAAACGGTTAATATCCACTGCGAGATTTTGGGTAAATTGTAACTCAAGGCTGTTTGTTTAAAAAAGGGATTGATTAGAGCCGGTAACCAAGCTCCTAAAGTTAGAATAAACCAGTTGGTTGACCAGATTAGATGAGTTTCAATAACTTTGTAAACTCGGAAAAAACGAGTTAAAAGAGGAATTTCCGGATGATTAATTGCCTGTTTAACAGCGTAAGGAATGTCAGTAGCTCCCCAGGCGTGGCGTTTGCATTGTTCATAGCGACTTTTTAAAGCGCTAAAATAAGTTTTACCTTCAGGAGCATCAACGCTTGTTGGGAGAAAAATTGGCTCAACTTCCACCTTTCCTTTTTCATGAAAAAACGATTGTAGAAAAATATGCCAGTCTTCTGGAACAATATCAACATCCCAATAGCCAACTTTATCTAGAAGATAAAGTGAAGTGGAATAACTGGAATAGTTAAAAAATAAACCATCTGGTTCTTGAATGCTGGCCAAATATCCAGAATTGCTTAAAGTCCCAGTAATTCTTATGGGGGCTGGAACTTTCCAATAATTATTGTGCCAGCAAATTGGCGATTGCCAAAAACGATAATATCGTTGAGAGTTAAACCCGAAATGATAATTCAGGGCAGAAAAATATTGAGGATGAAAGTGAGTATCGGCGTCGCAGCTAGTAATAGTGATTTTTTTAATATCATTTTTTTGTTGATCAACTAAGATTTTTTTGATTTCTTTAGCAGCCCAGGTTTCATTGGAAGCTTTACCTTTAACCTCACCGATAATGCCGTCGGGATGGAAAATGGCTGTCAGGGAACCAAACTTATCTTTGAATTGTTCGAGTAATTGAGTTGCTTTTTCATGGGGTTTGTTGGCTCTTTCTTCCATAGCGAGGACAACTACCATTTGCTTTAAATTAATGTCTTTTTGGTTGGCTAGAGCTTCAAGGCTTTTTGAAAGAACAGTAACTGATTCATTATAATTTGGGATAATAACAATATGTTTAATTTGTTCCCACGAAAGAGAGTCCTTATTTTTATCTTGAAAATATTTTTTTCTCCAATTAGCTCTTTCGGAATATCTAATTTTAAGATAACCTTTAATGCCTAAAACAGCACTTTGACAAGAACGATAAAGCCAGTAGACCAAAAAAGCAATGGTGAAATAGGCCACAATCTTAGGGATAAAAAAGGCACCCCAAAGAGGGAAAAGAATCAGGACCCAGGTTAGGGTCCCAGGTAACATTTCTAGACTTCTTTGAGTTAAACGCTCGTGGTTTTCAGTGAATTTCCTCATCCTCTGTGCTTATTTTATCATAAAAGGTTTAAATTTTGAGTAGCTTTTTGGCATTTTGGCTGGTTATATGAACAATTTTTTCAAATTTAATCCCCTTTATTTGCGCTAAAAATTTAGCTATAATTTTAACATTTTTAGGTTCATTTCTCAAGCCACGGTAGGGTTCAGGAGAAAGAAAGGGACAATCAGTTTCCAAAACGGTTTTTTCTAGAGGAATCTCTTTAGCTACATTTTGCAAGCCGACATCGTAAGTTAAATTACCATCAAGGCCGAAATAAAAACCAAGCTCTTCAACTTTAGGAATATCTTTTTTGCCTCCAGAATAACAGTGAAAAACACCAGAAACCTCATTTTTAAAGGGTCTTAATGTCTCTAAAACTTGTGGTAGAGCCTTACGCGAATGGATAATTAAAGGCAAGCGATTTTCTATAGCCAACTTGATTTGTTTCTTAAAAAGAAAGATTTGCTCTTTTTTACTTCTGTCTTTTTCTGTAGGCGGGGCTGGTGAAAAATCTAAACCACATTCACCAATGGCCACAACTTGTTTTTTTTGAACCAGCTTTTTTAAATTTTCGATTTGTTTTTTGGTTGGTATCTTTTCTTGAGAGTCAGTTTGATGAGGATGAATACCAACTGCGGCATAAACAATCTTTGGATATTTTTGGGCAATTTCGATAGCCTTAGCTGAATCAACAATATTGCTACTGGCGCAAATGATTTTATTGACACCCTTTTCTAAAGAACGTTTGATGACGTTGTCAAGATCTTTTTCATAATCAGGAAAATT
>CAZQCJ010000017.1:0-9796 GCA_964591885.1 uncultured Gammaproteobacteria bacterium | reverse complement strand
TGGCCGTGATCACGCCGAGTATTCACCCAACCGCAAAGTTTAACTTTCTGGCCAATTTTTTTCGGAGTTTGACTAATTAAAGTTCTTTCCATAAAAACAATTTTATCTTTTACGGTAATGTTTTGCAATCTTCCGCCGAGCTTGTTGAGTAATGACAAAATTCAACCAGTCTTGAGAAGGTTTCTTTTTGTTTTTGTCAACCAAAATCTCTACCATTTGTCCACTCTTTAAATGAAAATCTAAAGAGACTATCCTACCGTCAACCTTAGCCCCACGACATCGATCACCCAATTCTGAATGAACAAGATAAGCAAAATCAATCGGCGTAGCTTCTGCCGGTAAATCAAAAACGTCACCTTTTGGCGAAAAAACAAAAATTCGATGACTTAAAGCATCAAATTTTAAAGAATTTAAAAATTCTTGGGAATCAACTAATTCCTGCTGCCACTGAACTAATTCTTTAACCCAAGACATTTTTTTAGTGGGGGCAAAAAAACCTTTTTGGACTTGAGCTTCATCAGTTTTCTTATATTTCTGCTGATTGTAATACCAATGAGCGGCAATGCCGTTTTCTGCTTCTTCCTGCATTTCCCTAGTTCTGATTTGAATCTCTACAATCTTTTTTTGGGTAAAAACATTAGTATGAATTGACTGATAACCATTTGGTTTAGGCTGGGCAATAAAATCACGGACACCAACCGAGGGAACCGGTTTATAAAACTGATGAATAATCCCCAAGGCAAGATAGCATTCTTCAATAGTCTTAACAATAATTCTCAAAGCCATTAAATCATAAATTTTAGTAATGTCTTTATCAATTTCCGGGCGCGATAATTTTTTATATAAACTATAAAGGTGTTTAGCTCGGCCACGGACTTCAGCTTGAATTCCCTTTTCAGCTAAAACATCTAAAATCTCCTTTTTCAAAGTTTGAATATAATCTTCGCTTTGTTGATAATAAGGCCAAGCAAAATCTTTAACCCATTGATATTCTTCAGGAAAAGCATAAGGAAAAGCCAAATCCTCCAATCTCCCTTTCATCTCGCCGATTCCCAATCTTTCAGCCAAAGGGGCATAGACTTCTAAGGTCTCTTGAGCAATTCTCTTTTGTTTTACTAAGGGTAAAACATGAAGGCTTTGTAAATTATGATAACGATCAGCCAATTTGATTAAAACCACGCGCAAATCATGAGCCATAACCATAATCATTTTACGCAAATTTTCCACAAAAACATCTTTGGCTTCTCCACGTAATTTAATTTCCCCAATTTTAGTTACCCCATCAACTAACTGAGCAATATCCTGACCGAATTCCTTCCCCAATCTTTCTTTTTTGACTCCACCGTCTTCGACTACATCATGAAGTAAACCAGCCACAATTGAACCTGTGTCTAAACGCCAGTCAGCTAAAACTTCCGCCACTGATAAGGGATGAAAAATAAAAGGCTCGCCGGAAAGTCTTTTTTGTCCTTGATGGGCTTGAGAGGCAAAATCATAAGCTTTCTTTATTAAACTCAAATCAGCTTGGGGATGATAACTTTTAATTTCTTTTAAAAGTTGATTGAACTTTTTCTCCATATTCAAAAATCCGCTGCCTTAATATCTTTTACCTTAAGTTGTAATTGTCGTTGCCCATTCCATTCATTAAGGGATAAGTTGTAAACAATATCGATTTTAGATAATGATGTCAATTGAGGAAGCAAGCCTCCCAAGCCAAAAGCAATTCCTTCAAAAAAACAACGAGACAAAGAGGAAGCCAAGCGAAGTTTCAAATGCTTTTGACCATTACCAACAGCTCGAGCCTCAATAAGATTTACTTGACGACTGACAAAAACAGGCTGGGGATTATCCTGTCCAAACGGCTCTAACTTTGCTATTTGCTGATATAAATCAAGATTCACCTCTTCTAAATTTAATTCCATGTCAATCTTTAAGCTTGGCAATAAATTCTGGTTTTTCAATCTATTTTGAGCAATTTTCATTAATTTTTCTTTTAAAAGGCTTATTTTAGTTGTTTCCACTGTAAAACCGGCTGCCCTAGGATGACCACCATGAGAGACTAAAATTTCCCCACAACTCTGAAGAGCTTTAATAATATTAAATTCTTTTATTGAACGGGCTGAGGCTTTGGAGAATTCCTTCCCTAAAGAAAGAACAACTGCCGGCCGGTAAAACTCCTCTGACAATCTACCAGCCACTAAACCAACAATCCCTTCTTGATAAGATTCGTCACCTACAAAAATCAAATTATCCTCCTTATCTTCTTTTAACCAAATTTCTCGAGCGTGAATAATAGTTTTTTCGGTAAGAATTTGTCTTTCCCGATTTTTTTGATTTATTTTTTGAGCTAAACCAATCGCCTTCAATTCATTTTTTGTACAAACTAATCTTAAGGATTCTATTGGGTCATCCATCCTCCCGGCAGCATTAATTCTCGGTCCAATAATAAAACCAATTTCATAAGTACCAATTTTCTTTTTATCCAAGCCACAAAAATCAAAAAGAGCTTGCAAGCCTGATCGTTTAGTTTTCTGAACTTTTTCAAGACCAAATTTAACTAAAGAACGATTAGCCCCAGTTAAAGGAACCATGTCAGTAATTGTCCCTATGGTCACTAAATCGAGCATCTCTTCAGTTTTAGCCTGAAGATATTTTGCTAAAAACCAAGCAACACCACAACCAGCTAATTTTGTTGTATGAACAACAGCTAAGGCCTTTGGCTTTTTCCCCCCTAAAACATGATGATCAGTAATAATCACGTCAAGACCTAGCTTATTAGCCTTCTCAACCTGTGGATAAGCAACAATTCCCTGGTCAACAGTAATAATTAACTTAATCCCTTCTTTAGCCATCTGCTCAATCTTTTCAACTTTCAAACCATAGCCTTCCTCACGTTTAGGGATAAAAGGCATTACTTCAGCTTTTAGATAATGTAAAGCTTCCCATAAAATAGCGGTGCTACAGACTCCATCAGTATCAAAATCACCATAAATAACAATTTTTTCTTTCTTTTGAATGGCTTTTTTAATCCTTCTGACAGCCTTTTTTAATTGTTCCAAATCAAGACCAACGTCCTCAAAAGTCAAATCATCTGGTTTTTTAGGCCTTAAAAAATTTTCTATTTGTTTTTTTGTTTTTAGGCCTCGGTTAGCCAGAAGAATTTTAACAATCTCTTTATTTCTAGTTTTGCTTAATATTTCCCACTTCATTCTTTTAAATTTATAATAAACAAGTTTTGCTTATTGTGTTATTATATCATCAATATGAAAGTTAATTTACCGATTTTTGTTAAAAAAATTTTAGACAAATTTCTCAAAGCCGGATACGAAATCTATATTGTCGGTGGAGCTGTGAGAGACATTTTAATGAAAAAGGAGATCCATGATTGGGACTTTACTACTAATGCCATGCCGAAAATTATTCTCGGGCTTTTCCCTAATGGTTTTTATGATAATCTCTTCGGTACAGTCGGTATCATCAACCCTAAAGACGAAAAAAAGAAAAAACCAGACGTCAAAATCCCTGTTTACGAAATCACTACTTTTAGAAAAGAAACGGGATACTCCGATGCTCGCCATCCAGACAAAGTTTCTTGGGGAAAAACCATTGAAGAAGATTTAATTAGGAGGGATTTTACTATCAACGCCATGGCTTTTTGCCCTTTAAGTAAAAATTCAGCGCAGATTCTAGCTTTTAAATTGATTGATTATCATCATGGCCAAGAAGATATAAAAAAGAAAATTATTCGGGCGGTTGGTAATCCAGAAAAAAGATTCCAAGAAGACGCCTTGCGGATGATGAGAGCCATCAGAATTGCTACCCAGCTAGGCTTTTCTATTGAAGAAAAAACTTTTCAGGCAATTAAAAATAATGCTAATCTTTTAAATAAAATTTCAGCCGAGAGAATCAGGGACGAACTTCTCAAACTTTTCTCCTATCCCTTTGCTGCTAATGGCTATCTTCTAATGCGTAATTCCGGTTTGGCGGAAAAAATTCTGCCAGAAGTTGAAGCCAGCTTTGGCATCCAGCAAAAAAGTCCAAAGCGGCATCATACTTTAGATGTTGGCACTCATTCCCTTGAATCATTGAAAAACTCAAAATCAAAAGACCCTATTGTTAACCTAGCTATCCTTCTCCATGACGTCGGGAAACCAACTGTTGCCAGAGTTAAAAAAGACGGAGTTATTACTTTTTACAATCACGAAATGGTTGGCGCTTCTTTAGCTAGAAACATCGCCAAAAGGCTACGGTTATCTAAAAAACAGGAGAAAAGACTGGTAACTCTTGTTCGCTGGCACCAATTCTCGGTTGACGAAAAACAAACCGATAAGGCTATTCGCCGTTTTATCCGTAATGTCGGCAAAGAAAATATTGAAAACATGCTTCAATTAAGAACAGCTGACCGGCTGGGAGGTGGTGCCAGAGAAACTTCCTGGCGCATGGAATTATTTAAAAAAAAGATTATTGAGGTTCAAAAAGAGCCTTTCTCAATCACTGATTTAAAAGTTAATGGTAACGAAGTAATGAAAGCCTTAAAAATCCATCCGGGTCCTTTAGTAGGCAGGCTTTTGAATAAATTATTCGAAGAGGTGGTTGATAAAAAGCTTAAAAACGAAAAAACAGTTCTTCTTAAACGTCTTAAGCAAGTCGTTAAAGAAATAGTTTGATAATTCAATCACCTTTTTGTCTTTTTCTTCTTTGAGAAAACTTTTCCCAGATTACTAAAAGAGGCACCGCATTAAAAGGAGAAGAATAAGTCCCAGAGATTGCTCCAATTAATAAAGCTAGGACAAACCATTTAATTGTCACTCCTCCTAAAAGAATTAAAGCCAACAGGACAAAAATAAGTGTTAATGAAGTATTTAAAGAACGAGGGAGGGTATCGGTGATTGCTTTATCAGCTAAAGATTCAAAGGGAATATTGGGGAATAATTTTTGTGATTCACGAATGCGATCATAGACAACAATTGTATCGTGAACAGAAAGAGACAGGATTGTTAACATTGCTGTTACAGAAAAAGTATCTACTTCTAATTTCCAAAAATAGCCCATGATGGAAAAAGCCCCTAGTAAAACCAAGATATCATGGATTAAAGCCAAGATAGCACAAACACCAAATTTGGTGTTTTTAAAACGCCAGGCAACATAGCTAAGGATAAAACCGGCTGCCAAAATAATAGCGATAATCGTTTTAATTAAAAGTTCTTTTCCTAAAGTTGGACCAACGACTTCAAAGCGAATTTCCTGCGGCTCACTCCCTGTTTTTTCCGTCAACAAATCTTTAATCTCTAATACTTCTTCTTTTTCTAGAATTGGCAATCTTAAAAGATAAGTCCTATCTCCAGAACTTTGGATTGAATAAACCTCAAAACTTTTTTCCCTTAGAAAATCATTTATTTGCTGAGAAGTAATTTCCTGATTAAATTTATATTCCAATAGGCTTCCCCCGGTAAAATCAATGGCCGGGCGAAGGCCAAAGATTAATAAAAAAACCAAGCCAGGGAGAATGACTGTCGCCGAAATAAGAAAATAAAGCCATTTAAAGCGCATCCATTTAATCATGATTTAACTTTTTCCTTTCGATAAAAAACCCTCATTAAAGTTCGAGTGATAACAATACTTGTAAATAAACTTAAGCTTACCCCTAGTCCTAAAGTTAAAGCAAAACCACGAACCATCCCCGAAGTATTTAGGAAAGACCAAGAAAAGGGATTAAAAAGAATAAAACAAGTAATTAAAGTGCAAACATTAGCATCACGAATTGAATCCCAGGCTCGACCAAAACCCAATTCCATGGCTACAATTCGGCTTTTGCCAGCTTTTAGTTCATCCTTCATTCTTTCAAAAATTAAAATATTCGCATCAACCGCCATGCCAATAGAGATAATAAAACCAGCAATCCCTGGCAAAGTTAAAGTAATAGGAATTAGCTTATATAAAGCTAGAGTTAATAAACCATAAATAATTAAGGCTGCATCAGCTAAAAGCCCCAAACGGCCGTAATAAGCGGCCATAAAAATAACCACCATCAGTAAGCCGATTAAACCGGCTTGAACGCTTTTCTGAACTGATTCTGCCCCCAAAGTTGCGCCAATATTCCGCTGTTCAATCATCTTAATTGGCACTGGGAGAGCCCCAGCATTAAGTTGAATAGAAAGTTTCTTCGCCTCATCCAGGGTAAAATCACCACTAATAATCGCTTCACCAGTAGTGATTCGTTCTTGAACTTGAGGTGCTTTTACCGGCATTTCATCCAAAAAAATAGCAACGCGTTTGCCAATATTACGGCCAGTAATTTCGCTAAATTTTTTCATCCCTTCTGCGGAAAAATTCAAACCAACCCCTGGTTCTCCGGAATTAGGGTCAAATTTAACTTCTGACTTGGTTAAATCTTTACCGGTTAAACCAGTTGATTGAAAATCGGCAAATGAAGCAGCCTGCGTCGCCTCTGGCTTTAATTCTTTAAACTCTAGCTGAGCAGTTTGGCCAATCAAATCAATAGCTTGGTTAACATCTTTTACTCCAGCCAGTTCAACAATCAAGCGATAATCATCGTTAACCTTGGATGTTTGGATAACTGGCTCAGAAACACCAAAAAGGTTAACTCTTTTTTCAATATTATCCCTAGCCGCTTGAATAGCTGAAGAACGATCATTTTCATCAACCCCTGCCATTTCCGCTTGAAAAACTAAATGGGTCCCGCCAGCCAAATCAACTCCTTTTTTTATTTCTAAATCTCTGTAAAAACGGTGATTACCTATCGACCAAGATAAAGCCGGACGGGAAATTTCCTTATCCATCTTTAACCAACTTAATTGAGTTTTATTAAAAGACAAATCAAATTTCAAAGGAATTTTACTGGGAAAATTAACGTAAAGAGAAACTGCGGTCAAAACAATAATCAACCAGGTCAGAAAACGATATTTTTTCATTTTTGCTTTTTTCTTGATTTGATAAGATTTTGAGAAAGGGGAAGTTGTTTATTGCCAGAAAAGGTAAAAATAGCTCGGCCTGTTTCCGGCTCAGTTTTGGCTTCAACATCCTGCCCAGCTTTAAGGCCCAGCAAACGAGCAAAAGCCGAAGGGATAGTCACTGCCAAACTATGACCGGTCCTAATGATCTTTTGTCTTGCCATAACAAATTTTTCAGGAAAATAAACTTTCTTCTTCACCAATCAACATAATCTTAGATTCAGTTAAAATACTGAATAAAAAAGGGTCTCTTCTTTTTTTACGAAAATCAAATTCCTCCTTAGTCATGACGCTGTAATTAATTTCTCGCCCCAAATTTTTTTCTTCATTTTTAACTATATTCGCTAGATTAGGTAAATTAATCTCGCCAACAACTAGCAAGTCAACCCCCTCTGGCTTACGAGGTAAACCTTTTACCAAACGGCCAGAAATCAAAGCATATTTAATATTCCCAATCTTGCTTTTTCTCTTTAAAATTTCCCCTCCTAGACCAATTGTTTTACAAACCATGGCTAAAATTTCTTGATAAAGAGAATAATCTTTATTAAACCAGTAATAAATTCTATTTCCACGGTTCTCTTTTTTGACCATCCCCAATTTTTCCATTCTTTGTAGTTCTTGACGAACAGCGTTAATCTCTTCATTAGTTAAACGCACTAACTGGCGTATATAAAACATCTCTTTGGGATTAGCCAGAAAGGTCTGGAGCAGTTTTGCCCTGACTTTAGAAACCATCAAATCCTGAAGCATATTTTTAATATTTAACTTCGCTGCCCACTGGAATAATTTCAATCCAAATTGGGCCACGATTAAGACTAATTTCTTTGTCTGAGCTATCAGTAAATTTCGTTCTTGATTGACGATCATCTTTAACCCAAGAACCCTCAATCACTTGACCGTCCTGGAAAATCAAAGCCTGCCCGTTGCCAACAGTGGTATACAAGATATGCTTCAGCTCATCAATCGGCCCTTTTTCTTTCATAAATTGAATAATTACTGTTTTAGCCTGAAGTTGAGAGTCATCATTTAAATCTTTATGGGCTTGACCGCCATTAAAACGTAAATAGTTATTACTATCTTTTTGATATTCCCAGCGGACGACATATTGAGGGTTGTTTTTCCAAAAAGAAAATTCAATATTTGAAAGGTCGCCTCTTTTGTCTAGCTTAGCTTCCTCTTTAAATTCCCATTGGTCAAAAGCAACATCCCATTTATTTCCTTCATCATCAATATTAGTTAAACCTCTCTTTTGCGCTACTTCCCAAAGTTTCTCAGTAGTGGAGTACATGGTATGTTCTGTGGCTACTGGATGACCAATTCTTTCATAGTCACGCCAAAAAACAGGAAAACCTAGAGAAAATTGATTTAAGTCATTACCTTTAGTCAACCAGCCATATTCACCAATCTGGCCCAGAGCATCAGCTGGCCCTGGTTTATTGGCTCCACCAACATGAGCATACAAAGGGTAATCACTATATTCTGAAGCAAAATCCATAAAATAAGTCCGCGCTGAACGTACGGGTCCAATCGTAATCTCTTCAGCGGCTCCGCAATAAAAAACCGCTAAAAAACGGGTAATCCCACCTTCTGCCACAGCTTCGTAAACAATATCAGCCTTATTCAAGCCTGATTGTGGTCGAGATTCTTCATGATTTTCAATCATTACTGTTAGGGGTCTTCTTCCTTCCCAAATTTGCCGCTCGGCTTTAGCAAATAATTGCCCGCTTAAAGGGCAGGCTTCAGTTTTCGGCGCATTAGGGTCAATCTTAAAACCACTGCCAGGGGTAATATCTACTGGCGAAAGCAAACCACCGTCGTTTCCTAAAAAACGGAAGGCACCGTAAGAAAGACCGGCTGAAACCAGATAAATTAAAAAACCACCAATAATTAAAATTAATTTACTTTTGTTTTTAAACATTATTTATCCTTTTATCCTTTTATCTTTTTAGCTGCTTTAATCGCTTGTTTTTCTTCAGCTGATAATTCATATCCTTCAGCCTTACCTTTTTTCACCGGTTTTGAATAAATCCTTGTAATTTCCCGAGAATGAAGGCTGGTAATGACTAAACCGCTTTCCTCACCGTTAAGAAAAGCCAAGGAAAAACTTTGATTACCGCCAGTTTCTGAAAAAGGATTAAAACGAACCAAACCAATTTTTTGAATGTTATAAAGATTTTCCTTTTGAAGCTTTTGTATCTCTTGAGATAAACCGTCAGTTTTAATTGCTTCTTTCTCAAGATCCTTTAAAAGCTCCTCCAAAACGGATTTTAAACCTTTTTTATTATCCCCTTTAGTCAACTTTTGGTAATGACTAAAAAGATTATAAAAGATAATTGATAAAAAAACCAGCCAAAAAAAAATAATTCCCCAAATAACCAAGCTAAAGGTAGCATTTCCGAACATAACTTGATTTTAAAATTCTTTCGTGATATTGTCAATTATAGAAAATGAGTAAAAAAAGAAAAACCAGGAAAGAAAAAATAATTCTTCAGCTTAAAAGAAAAATTGGCCAGCAAAAAAACCCTCCAGTCTCAGCCTTAGAACCAAAATTAAACTTAAGTCAAGAGGCAATTTCAAAACAGCTTCAAACTCAACCTGTGAAAGATAAGCAGGAAAAAAGAGTAGATATTTCGGTCTTTTCTGATAATCTGAAGCTAAACAAAAAAGATTTACTAAAAACTTTAGTTCTAGCTCTCCTCATCATTAGCTTCGAAGTCATGCTATACTTGAAGCTGAGATAATTTTCTCTGTCCGAAAAAAAGAAAGGGGGTGAAAATCATGGCAGGAGATTTCTATTGTGTAAAGTGTCGCGCTAAAAGAAACGG
>CAZQCJ010000016.1:0-6864 GCA_964591885.1 uncultured Gammaproteobacteria bacterium | reverse complement strand
TTTAAATAAATTAGTCGGGGTGGCCGGTTCCGCCCCGGCGACCTCACGCACCCCATGCGCGCACTCTGGCTATCTGAGCTACACCCCGATTTTCCTTCTTGAATTTTATCATAATTTCTGTGAAAATTGAATGTGATGAGTCAGAATGAACAAAAGCTTCAAGCTGTTAAAATGGCGATGGAGCAAATCGAAAAACAATACGGTAAAGGAGCGATTATGAAAATGGGCGAGAAAGGAATTGTCAGACAAGTTCCGGTTATTTCTACTGGATCGATTGCTTTGGATGTTGCTTTGGGGGTCGGCGGTTTTCCTAGGGGTCGAGTGATTGAAATTTTTGGCCCAGAGGCTTCAGGAAAAACTTCTTTAGCTTTAAGTGTAGTGGCTCAGGCTCAAAAAGTCGGAGGAGTAGCTGCCTTTGTAGATGCTGAGCATGCCATGGATCCAACCTGGGCCGAAGTCATTGGTGTTAACTTGGATGATCTTTTAATTTCTCAGCCAGACACTGGTGAACAAGCTTTAGAGATTGTTGAAACTTTGGTTCGTTCTGGGGCAATTGACGTCATTGTTATCGATTCAGTGGCTGCTTTGGTGCCGCGAGCGGAAATTGAAGGTGAAATGGGTGATGCCATGATTGGTGTTCAGGCAAGATTAATGTCCCAGGCTTTGAGAAAATTAACAGCTGCTATTTCCAAGTCAAAAACGGTTGTTATTTTTACTAATCAATTACGTCATAAAATCGGGATTATGTTTGGTAATCCGGAGACAACACCCGGCGGATTGGCCTTAAAATTTTATTCTTCTTTGCGTTTGGATATGAGAAAAATTGAAGCGATTAAGGACGGTGAAGTGGTAATTGGCTCCCGGCATCGGGTACGGGTGGTAAAAAATAAAATTTCCCCGCCTTTTCGTAAAGCTGAATTTGATATTTTAAATAACAGCGGTATTTCTAAGAGCAGTGATCTTTTGGGAACAGCCTTAGAATTAGGTTTAATTGAAAAGTCAGGGTCTTTTTATAAATATGATAAAAAATTAATTGGTCAAGGTTCTCAAGCAACCCGGATTTACCTGGAAGAAAACCCCAAATTTACGAAACAACTTGAAGCAGAGATTTGGAAGAAAATCAAAAAGGAATAAAAATTATTCAAAATATTAACAAACTTCTTCAAAAAGCCTTAAAGTTTATTGCTATTCGTCCTCGGAGCCAAAAAGAAATTATTTCTTATTTACAAAAAAAATCTCCCAAGAATCAAGAAAAACAAAAACTGGTTTTGGAGGAATTGTCAAAATTGGGTTTGGTTAATGATGAAGCTTTTGTTGATTGGTGGCTGGAACAAAGAGAAACTTTTCGCCCTAAAGGAAAAAGGGTTTTAAAAATGGAGTTGAGATTCAAAGGTATTGAAAATGATTTAATCGAGCGTAGTTTGGCGGATAAAGTCAATGAAGAAGCTCTGGCCAAAAAATCAGCATTACCAAAGATACCTTTTTTAAAAGATTTATCTTTGATAGAACAGAAGAAAAAGCTGGTTGGTTTTTTAAGCCGGCGGGGTTTTGATTGGAGTGTTATTAAAAAGACACTTGATGAAATCCTTGAAAAGGATTAAAATAAATAAGTTAATTAATCAGTTTTTGGAAAATGTTAGTTTGATTTCATGAAAGAAAAAATTGAATTTTTTGCTTCAAAACTTACTAAGAAGATTTAAGCTTCTATTTTTTCGCTGGCATTTTCCCAAAATTTGGTTTAAAAAGGAGATTTATGAGTTTATTTGATAGTTTATTAACAAAAATTATTGTTAAAGAAGAAGAAAAAAACCCAAAAAACAAAAGCAGTAAAGCTGAAAGTAAAAAGGGGAAAATTAGTTCAGAGGAAAAACTACTAGCTAAAGAATTAGCAATTAAAATTGCCGAATTAGAAAGAAAAGAAGGGGCTTTAGAGGAAAAAGAAAAATTCCTTAAAGATAAAGAAGAAGAGTTAAATAAATTGAAAGATGAAGCAGAAGAAATCAAGAAAAAAGAATTAGGGAAATTAGAAAAGATTTCGTCTTTAACTAAGCAGGAAGCCAGGGAATTGATTCTAGCGGCTACGGAAAAAAGGATTGCCGAAGATATTGCCCGTAAAATCAAAGAGGCAGAAGATGAAGTTAAAGCTCATGGTGATGAAAAAGCTGAGGAGATTTTAACTGAAGCTATTCAACACGGAGTAACTGACTGGGTGGCAGAATATACTGTTTCCAGTATTCATTTAGCTGATGAAGAAATGAAAGGACGGATTATTGGACGGGAGGGCCGCAATATCCGGACTTTTGAAAGAGCCACTGGCGTAGAAATTGAGATTGACGAAACTAATGATATTCGTCTTTCTTCCTTTGATCCGGTTAGAAGAGAAATCGCCCGTCGCTCAATTGAGAAATTAATTAAAGATCGTCGTATTCAACCATCACGAATTGAGGAGATTGTCGAAAAAACAAAAGAGGAAATAGAGAAAATTATGTTTGAGGAAGGGGAAAAACTTTGTCATGCGGTAAAGGTTTACCGTCTTCATCCAGAATTGGTTAAACTTTTAGGTCGTTTTAAATTCCGTTTTTCCTATGGGCAGAATATGATTGTCCACACTTTAGAAGAAACAAAAATTGGCATCCATTTAGCTTATGAAATTGGGGCGGATGTTAACGTAGTGAGATTAGGTTGTTTACTTCATGACATCGGCAAAGTTGTTACCGAAGAAGAAGGGACTCATGTTCAGCTGGGGATAGATTTAGCCCGGAAATATCGTCTTCCCGAAGAAGTGGTTGCTTGTATTGCCGAGCATCACGAAGACAAAGCTTTTTCTTCTCCTGAGTCAAGGATAGTTTGGATTGCTGATGCTGCTTCTGGTTCACGCCCTGGCGCTCGCTATGAACCTCACGCTGAATACTTGGAAAGAATGAACCAGATAGAGGAAATTGCGAAAGACTTTTCTGAAGTTAAAGAGGCTTTTGCCTATCAAGCTGGTCGGGATGTACGGGTTTTAGTTAAACCAGAAAAGGTTTCTGATGATGAGTTAGTTATTCTGGCTAATAAAATTACCGGAGTTTTAGAGGAAAAAGCTTCTTATGCCGGACAGATTAAAGTTACTTGTATTCGTGAGACAAGGGCGAGTGAAGTAACCAAAGCAAAGTAAAAAGATGTTTTTTAGCTTTGACAAAGCTTCAAATTTATAGTAAACTTAACTATGACTAAAAATGAAATCATTAAATTGGTAGCCAGTAAGGCTCACTCAACAAAAAAAGCCACCGAGGAAGTAGTGGATGTTTTTTTAAACGAAATTATTAAACTTTTAGCTAAAGGTGAAAAGATCGTTTTATCTGGCTTTGGAACCTTTAGAGTGGTTAAGGTTAAAGATAAGCCGGTTATTATTCCAGGAACCAAGGAAAGAAAGATTGTCAAAAGTCATCGTGCTTCACGTTTTTCTCCAGGTAAACCCCTGAAAAAAGCTGTTAGGTAATTTGCTAGTGCCTCAAGTTAGGCATCTAATCTTTATCAAATTTTTCTTAGAATTTTTTGAAAAAGTCGGATTTCCTTAAGATCAGCTCTTTTCATTTTGGTAATTTCAACCTTTTCCATCTTTTTTCGCTTTAATTTATTTACAATTAAAATATTTTCTTCAAGAAAATAGTAGCTATTATAAATATTAACAACAAGGGAAAGCTGTTGATATTGACAAATGATATTCTCTTTATTAGGGATTGTTTCTGTATTTAGAGATAGTTTGAAACCATTTGTTTTCCCTAATTCTTTAGCTTCTAAATTATTATTTTCTTCCCCCTCACTGAAAGTGATTTCTTTTTTGTAAAGAGGAGAACTGGACGGAATAAGAAAAGTGCCATATTTTTTTGTTTGAACAATTTTTAATTTTTCTGGAGAAATTAAAAAAATCGGCTCACCAATAGATTCATCAAGAAATTGCTTAAAACCGAATTGCCGGAGATCTTTAGTTAAAAAGCCCCAGTCTTTTTCCGAAAAATTATATAAGGCGATTTTACTTGAATCATTTTTCCTAAAAAGCTTTTCAGCTTTATCCATAAGTTCATAGCCGAAGCTTTTTTCTGAATGATTTATCTCTTTTTCCATAGCTAAATTATAAGTTTTTATAGCCTATAAGTCAAATATGGTAAAATAATAACTATGGAAAAGAAAAGATTAGTTCTTTGGCTATCAGTTTTTCTTTTTTTTCTGGCTTTAGGACAGCAGTTTTACAAGCTTTTCTTTGTTTGGCAGCAAAATAATTTTATTGATTTTAAGGTTTATTGGGATGCAGCTAGAGCGGTTTTAATTGGTGGGAGTGTTTATTCTTTTGGCGATAAATACTTGAACAATATTCCCTTTAATTATCCACCAACAGCTTTATTTTTCTTGCTTTTATTGCCTTTATTTTCTCAGTCAGTATCTTCTTTATTTTTATTTTTTCTTTCCCTTGGGAGTCTTTTGGGAAGTCTTTATTTGTTAACTAAAATGTTTTTTAAGCCTGCCCAGAAATGGCTAGTTTTCTTTTTATCTTCGGTTTTATTTATTCAGTTCTTCCCAACTAAGTTTACCTGGACTTTAGGGCAGATTAATCTTATTATTTTATTTTTAATTGTTTTAAGCTTTTATCTTTATCAAAAGAAAAGAGATATTTTCTCTGGTCTTTTTTTAGGGATAGCAACTTTGATTAAAATTTTCCCAGGCTTTTTAATTCTCTTCTTTTTAAAAGAGAAAAAATGGAAAACAATCGTCAGTTTTCTGGTTACCTGCCTGGGGGGCATTTTATTAACAGTTTTAATATTTAAACCAGTTTTGTTTTTTAATTATTTTGGTCAAATCGGGGCTGATTTATTTTTTAAAGGCGGAGAGATTTCCTATTTTGACCAATCTTTAAATAGTTTTTTATTGCGTTTAAATTTATCAAATCTTTGGCGCTTAAGCTTGAGGTTGATTTTTACCTTTGTTTCTTTATGGATGTTTTTGAAGACTACAAACAAGGCGTTGTCTTATTTTGGTTTAATTTTTTCGCTTTTAATTTTTCTACCCAGTTTTGCCTGGTTCCATCATTATGTTATTTTGATACCGTTAATGATGTTTTTATGGAGCCAAACAGAAAAGAAAGATTACCTGCCCAGAATTCTTTTGGCCTTGGTTTATATTCTGGTTTCCTTTCATTTCCGTTACCCAGAAGTTTTTCCTGGTAAAAATATTATCTTGACCTCTCATCCTTTTTTTGGATTTTTACTTTTATGGTTTTATTCGTTAAAATTATCTTTTAAAAAAAATAGAAAAAAATGACTTTTTCAAAATGAAAAGTAAAAAGTATTTTATTAAAGTTTATGGTTGTCAGATGAGCGTCTCCGATGCTGAAAAAGTTGCTGGTTGGTACCAGCAAAGGGGTTGGCAGAGGGCTGGATTAATAGAAGAGGCTGACGAAATTATTATTGTGACTTGTTCTGTCCGTCAGACAGCTGAAGACAGGGTTTACGGATTAGTTAATAATATTGTGAAACGTAAAGCAAGAAATAAGAAAAAACAAAAAATTATTTTAACTGGTTGCATGATGAGATATTCCTTGAAGTGGTTAAAGGATAAATTACCTCAGGTAGACGAATTCAAAAAAATAGGCGAATTTGAATTAGATAACAGAGAAAAAATAGTTAGAGAATCTAAAACTTATGCTTTAGTCCCAATTATGGAAGGCTGCAATCAATTTTGCACTTATTGTGTTGTTCCTTATGCTCGAGGTAGAGAAGTTAGTCGACCTTTTAAAGAAATTATTTGTGAAATTAAAAGATTGTCCAAGAGAAATTATCGGGAAATTATACTGCTGGGGCAAAATGTTAATGCTTATGGTAAAGATTTAAAAGCACGGGATAATTTTGCCAGACTCTTGGAAGAGATTCATAAAATTAAAGGGATTAAAAAAATTTCTTTTTTAACTTCCAACCCTTGGGATTTAAATGACGAAATTATTAAAGCTATCAGTTTGCCTAAGATTGATCGTTATTTACATTTACCGGTTCAATCCGGTGACGACGAAATTTTAAGAAAGATGAACCGTCCTTATACAGTGAAAGAATACTTTAGCCTTGTAGAAAAAATTAGAAAAAAAATTCCCGATATTAAAATTGGGACTGATATTATTGTTGGTTTTCCTGGAGAAACGGAAAAACAATTTGAGAATACAGTTGATTTATGTAAAAAAATAGGTTTTACTAAAGCTTACGTGGCGATGTATTCTCCGCGTTGGGGAACAACAGCTTTTAGATTAAAAGATAATGTTTTACATGAAGAAAAAAAGAAAAGATGGAAAATACTAGACGATTTAATTAATCAAACCGCTAAATAGAGATAAAAACAAGCTTTTATTTTTAATAAATCTTTTACTTAGAATAATATAAACTACTATTAGGTAAATGACCAAAAGTACTAGATTGACCAAGAAAAAAATTTATCTTTATTGTTAGACCAGCGAAGGATAATTTTTTAAACCTGTGGCTTTCCTTGATTTGAATCTTCTGTTGTTGCCCCCGTTGCTGTTTCTGTTGGTGTTCCTGTAGTAGGCGGCGTTGTTTGTTCTGGTTGTTCTGGTTGTTCTGGTTCTGCCATTGTCGGTGGTTTTTCTTCCGCTGGCTTTTGCTCTATGTTAAATTCTTCAGTAACAACATTCATTGGTTGTCCGCAACAAACCAATTCTCCTATTCCAGCCTGTAAAACCTTGACTAAGTTACCGCAAATACTACATTTATAATTTTTGTTTAATTCAGCCATTTTTTTACCTCCTTTCCTTTTATTGAATTATTTATTTCTAACATTTGTTAATTTAGTTTGTCAACCACTGTTGTAAACAAGCTTGTTTTT
>CAZQCJ010000015.1:0-3081 GCA_964591885.1 uncultured Gammaproteobacteria bacterium | reverse complement strand
GAAACATAAGCAGTGGTCTCGTAAACATAAAGAGGTTTTGGTGTTTTTGTTTCTTCTCTCAATTTATAATTATGTGGATAAGTTAAAACAATCCCTTGGGGTTGATTTTTCAAAAAATCTAAAGCCTCAAGCTCCTCAAAATCAATCTTAGCAGGTGGTTCATAAGATAAATAGTGCTTCAACGCTCCTATTGTTGTTGGCAAAGTTATCAAAACTATAAAAACCGTCAAAGATATCTTCAGCCAAATTTTTTTCCTAAACAAAAACTCTCCTAACCCCCAACCAGCCAACAAGCCAAAAAGAACCTGGAAATAATAAAAGAACTGAATGCTGTTCCAGGGATTGCCTTTTTGAATAAAAAACAAGGGAACTAAACCGCTTGCTAAAAGACATCCCAAAAAGAGAATTTGAAAAGAATTAATTTTTCGCCAACCCTTAAACCATTGGAAAAGTTTAGCTAAACCAATCACTCTTGTCCCCAAGTTCCCGATAAAGAAAATTATTAAACCCAAACCTTCAGCCAATAACCACTTTATCCAAAGACTAGAAGTAAAATAAGCCTGACGAGCCTGACTTAAACGCAACCAACCTAAACGGTCGGAAAAATCAGCCATGGTATGAGGAAACCACAAAGGCGAAAAAACAAAAAGTGAAGCCGAACCTCGATTACTGGGTAAAAAAACCAATAAACTAATAATCAAGCTTCCCAAAAAGACATTAAGAGTCTTTGTCTCTTTTCTACTTATAAATTCCCAAAAAGTCGCTAAGCCTAAAGCAAAGAGAATAATAACTCCTCCATAAGCTTTAACTCCAATAATCAAGCCAAAGATAAAAATCAAAAGCCAGAATTTCTTCTTAAGAGGCTTTTCAAGATAATTCAAGTAAAGATAAAAGCCGTAAAGCATTAAAATCAAGGAAAGGAAAAACTGCAGATTAAGCGGAAAAGAGACTGACTGGTTGGCCCAAAACATTGATTCTCCTCCTAAACCCTGGCCGCGGAATAAAGTTACCAACCAGCCGAAATTACCGCCAAAATAGGCAAAAAAAACAGCTAATAAAGCAGCTAGATTATTTTTGCTTAATTTTTTAATCAAAAGAAAAACCAAAATGCCTAAAAAACCGGAAAGAATCACCGGAATAATCTGAAAATAAAGATTAAGAGTCGGAATAAAAGTAATTTTATGAATCAAAGCAACAAAAAAATCAAACAGCCAGTGATAGTTTGACAAGCTAAAATGGGCAAAAACCGGATTTTGTGGCGGAAAATGACGAGTTAACTCATTAATTAAAGCCAGATGCCAAACACCATCATGACCGTTTGGCCCCCAGAAACCCATTCCGTATGAATACAGCAATCCGCTTTTTACCACCGTTAAACTTTGGCTAATCATCCCCAAAAGAACAATTAAGCTCAACCATTTATTTAAGCGAAAACTAAAAAACAAAAAAGCAAAAAGAACCAAGGCCATTAAAAAGAAAATTAACCAAGAGGTGGCAAAAGGTAAAGAAGCAGTGATTCTGCCGAAATCAGCGATTCCTAAAGGCATAAAAAAGTTTCTTAATATCAACAATTAATTGTTTACCAACCATGATATAAATCAAACCGAAATAGAAAATTGAAGCCAAGATTATTAAAAAAGCAATTGTTAAAATATTTGCTGTTAAGAAACGGCTTAAAACCAAAACCAGCAAACCCATTAAAACTGAGGCTATGGTTGGTTTAATGATTGATTTTAGAAAAGCAAAGATTAAATAACGCTTAGCAACAATAATGGCTATCACCGAACTTAAGGAAACAACGGCGGCCCCTAAAGCCACGCCGTTAACCCCATATTTTATCGCCAAAATCGGGTAGATAATCCAAGTTAAAACTGTCCACATTACCATTAATTTAAAAACAACTTTAATTCTGCCAATGGCGTTAAGGGCATTGGTTAAAGGGGTGGTTAAAGCCGCAAAAAGGCTGTTAACAATAAAAAGATAAAGAGCCACCAAAGCTACTTCCCACTTGCTGTACTTGGGAATAATCTGGACTAAATTCTTAGCTAAAATTGCCATCCCTACCAGCATGGGAAAGATGATCAGGCTTAAGAAAAACAAGGTTTTTTCGATTGCCCGAGATAATTCTTCCTTATGCTCCTGCATTCTCGAATAGGCAGGAAAGGTAACTTTCATGACCGAATCCATGACAAAACGTAAAGGCATTTGGGCCCATTTTTGCGCCCAGCCCAAAATACCAACACCGGTCGCCCCCACGATTTTCCAAAGAAAGACATTCATTAATCTATCTTTGATCACCGCCAAAAAAGTATTAGCTTGAAAAGGAAGTCCAAATCTTAAAAGACGTCTTAAGGATTCTTTTTCAAAAGCAAAGCCAATTTTCCAGGGCGATAAAAGATAAATTAAAATTATTCCGGCAATTCCTCTTGCCAGAACTGCCCAGGCATAGCTTGAAACCCCAAAACCCTGCCAGGCCAAAAAAACAGCCAGGCCATAAAATAAAAGGGTTTCGACAATTTCCACAATAACTATCAAGTCAAATCTCAATTTTCTTTCCAGCAAAACCGAAGGAATTGTTTTTAAAGAGGCTAAGAAAAAGCCAGCTGCCAAAGACCACAAAAGAAAAATACCCGCCCGTTCAATATGATAAAAATCTTTAAGCCAAGGTGTCAAAGCCAAAAGTAAAACTAACAAAGTTAAAACCAAAACTTGTTGAATGGTAAAGGTGCTTTGAATATCTTTTACGGTTGGCTTTTCCTTTTTTTGAATCAAGGCCGCAGCTAAACCAACATCAGAAAAATAGCCTAAAATAGCCACTAATTCCGAGATGGCAAAAAAAAGACCGATTTCGGCCTGATCCAAAAAAACAGTTAATAAAAAGAAACCAAGAAAGGAGACAAACTGTAGTAAAAACATTCGTCCCGAAAGAAAAACCACTCCTTTAATCGCCCGTCCTTTGATTGTTGCCAAATCAATTTCAGCTGCTCTTACTAAACCTGCCATGTTTGTATTTTATCACAAATCCCAACATTCCCAGCCAAGCAAGCAAAGAGAGATAATTACCTGTTTTTCTAACGGGTG
>CAZQCJ010000014.1:0-4201 GCA_964591885.1 uncultured Gammaproteobacteria bacterium | reverse complement strand
TTCAGCCATTTTTTTACCTCCTTTCCTTTTATTGAATTATTTATTTCTAACATTTGTTAATTTAGTTTGTCAACCACTGTTGTAAACAAGCTTGTTTTTGCTAATGCTTAAATAAGCAAAGTTTGGAATCTTCGATTATAATGATAATTATTAACTTATGAAAAAATTGTTAGTTATTTGTGGTCCCACAGCAAGTGGGAAAACCGGTTTGGCTTTGAAATTAGCCAAGAAGTTTAAGGGTGAAATTATTTCAGCTGATTCTCGGCAAGTTTACCAGGGAATGAATATTGCCACTGGCAAAGATTTGCTGCCTAAATCAAGGTTTAAAAAAACGAAGTTAAGATTAAGAGGGAAAAAATTTAAAATTGGTTATTACAGTTTTAATAAGACTAGGGTTTGGCTTTATGATATTGTCAAGCCTGATTATTTTTTTAACGTAACTGATTGGATAAATTGCGCTAATTTGGTTATTAAAGATATTCATCAACGAAATAAATTGCCGATTTTAGTAGGGGGAACAGGTTTTTATCTTAAGGCATTAATTGAAGAGATTCCTACTAAAAATATTCCCCCAAATTGGTGTTTAAGAAAAAAATTGGAATTAAAATCAGTAAAAGCGCTTTTTGAAGAATTAGGCAAACTAGATTCTTCACGGGCTGGGCAGATGAATAGTTCTGATAGCCATAATAAACGAAGATTAATCAGAGCCATTGAGATTACTCGCTGGCGGGTTAATCATTTAGAGAAAACATTACCCTCAAGCCAATTTAACACCTTAATAATTGGCTTAAAAGCCCCTTTGAAGTTTCTTTATAAAAAAATTGATCAAAGAGTTGAAAAACAATTTAAAAAAGGGGCTGAAAAAGAAATTAAGAACTTGATTAAACAGGGTTTTTCTTGGCATTTACCCTCAATGACTGCTTTAGGTTATCGAGAATGGCAATCTAAACTTGAAGGAAAAACAACGTCAACAGAGGTTTTAATTCGCTGTCAATTTGATGAACATGCTTATGCTCGAAGACAAATGACTTGGTTTAAGAAAAATAAAAAAATTAAATGGTTTGACATCAGTTTAAAAGGATGGGAAAATAGAATAGAAAAACAAGTTACTCTTTGGTACACTAAAAAAAATGCCTAGAAAAATTGAAATTTCCCATCGTACCATTATCTTTACCGTTGTTTTTCTGTTGGGCCTTTGGCTTTTATATTTATTAAGGGGAGTTCTAATTATTTTATTCCTGGCTTTAATTTTGATGGCGGCCTTGAATCCTTTAGTTGATCGTTTAGGGAGATGGCGTTTTCCTCGGGCTTTAGCCATTGTTTTAATTTACCTTTTGATTTTTAGTTTTATTGGTTTAGCTATTTGGGGAATTATTCCGCCCTTAATTAATCAGACGCAAAGTTTAATTTCCCGCTTCCCTTCTTATTTAGAATCTTTACAATGGATAGGAGTTGATAAACAGGTAATCTATAGTCAGCTTAATCAGCTGACAGAAAAGCTGGGAGTTATTTCTAATGGGATTATTAGAACTTTTGTTGGCTTTTTCCAAAACCTGATTAATATCGTTGTTTTACTGGTTATTAGTTTTTATCTTTTATTGGAAAGGGAAAATTTAGGTAAATATCTTTTAAGATTCTTCGGTGATAATGCAGAGAAAACAGGAGTTAGAATAATGGATGAGATTGAAAAAAGATTAGGGGGTTGGATAAGAGCAATGATTGTCCTCATGATTATTATTGGTTTACTTACTTTCATTGGTTTAACTCTTTTAGGTATTGATTATGCTTTGCCGTTGGCGATTTTTGCTGGTTTTCTGGAGATTATTCCCAGTTTTGGTCCTTTTATATCGGCTATCCCTGCGGTTTTGGTAGGTTTGCTGATTTCTCCCTTAATGGCTTTAGCTGTAATTGCTTTGTATTTTCTAATTCAACAAGTAGAAAACAATTTTATTGTTCCTCAGTTAATGGCCAAAGAATGCGGTCTTAATCCTTTAGTTACAATTATTGCCTTAATTGTTGGTTTTAAGCTAGGAGGGGTAATTGGAGCAATCTTAGCAGTCCCAGTTGTTCTTTTGATTGAGATTATTTTAACGGAAATTTCAGCTTCGGAAAAATTCAAAAAAGATTAGTTTCACTAAAAAACCTAGAAAGCTCATAAGCCAGATTCTGTTTAAACAGTCATCTATCTTTGCCCTCGAACATCGAGACTTGGGAAGAAATCCTCATAACGTCCTCATCGGAGGTTGCAGCGGGGAGGGTTGCCTCGTTTCACCCTTTTCAATCTTTTTAAGGTTGAAAAGACTCGTCTCTGTGGCCCTGTCTAGTTCCAAACGACCAGGCGTCTGGAATGCTATCTTGCAATAGCCACCCTTTCTTCAGCTGTCTGGACTTTCCTCTCTCAGCTTAAAGCCAAGAGCGACTGTCCGGCTTTCTAGGCGTTTTTATCATAGCAAAAAACTGCTTTTTTTTCAAGTTTAGCGAAGCTATTTAAAGAAGTAATTTTCTGATAGAATAGGAAAGATGAGTTTTTGGCAGACAATTTTTTTAGCTTCTCTTCAAGGGATTACTGAATTTCTCCCTATTTCTTCTTCAGGTCATTTGGCTATTTTCCAGAAAATTTTTAAATTAGGAACTCCGATCATTTTTGATATTTTTGTCCATGTTGGGACTTTATTGGCAATTGTTTTTTTCTTTAAGAGAGAATTAGGAAAAATTTTAAAAGGTTTGTTTTTTAAGGAAAGAGATTCTTGGAGAATTTTTTGGCTTTTGTTAATTGGCAGTTTGCCGGCTTTTTTTGTCGGTTTGCTTTTGGAAAGACACCTGGAGGCGATTTTTGCTTCTTTAAGGCTGATCTCATTTTCTTTTCTGTTAACCGGGATTCTTTTAATCAGTACTAAATTCTTAAATTTTAAAAAGAAAAAGAATTTTTCTTCTGTAAGATGGCTTGATGTTTTGATTATTGGTTTATTTCAGGCTTTGGCAATTCTACCGGGTGTTTCCCGTTCCGGTTCAACGATTGCCGGTGGTTTAATGAGAAATTTTAAACGGGAAACAGCTTTTCAGTATTCCTTCTTTTTAGCTATCCCTGCTGTTCTGGGAGCTTTATTTTTGCAAATTCCCGATCTTTTAAACCATCAATTTATATTTTTAAAACAATCAATTTTAGGAATGTTAATTGCTTTTTTAGTGGGATTTTTTTCTTTAAGAATCTTAAAGAAAATTTTAGTTAATTTTCAATTTTGGTTCTTTGGTTTTTACTGTTTCTTGCTTGGTTTTTTGCTTCTTCTTTTCTAAAAAAATTTTGGCTTTAATTTAGCTTCAGATTAATACTTGACAAAGTTTTCAATTAAGATAAATTTAATTTTAGATTTAAAAAAAATTATTTTTTAAAGTTTTTAGTTAAAAAAAAGGAGAAAAAATAAAAAAAATAAGAACCTGCCTTTAGCAGAACCTTGTTTTTCGCAAAGCTCAAAATGGAAAAACCGCTGGGGATAGCCAATAATCCCTCTTTTCTTAACAACATTTCCCTACTTGATTTACCGCAAAAAGAAATTGTTATTCTTGCTAAGAAAGTCTTTAATGGTTCCTCTAGAGATTTAACTTTTCGAGTAGAAACTAATTTAGAAAAATGTCGTTTGTTATGGAATGAATTTTCTCCGAATGAATCATTATTTGATCTTTGGGATTTTCGTTTGGCTTTTTGGCGTGGCTATCAGTATCAACCTTATTTTATTACTTTGTCTTTTCAGGAAAAAACTATTTCTCTTTTACCTCTATGGTTTGATAAAGAAGATAATCAATATACTTGGTTTGGCGGTAGTTGGCATGATGAAAATATTTTTTTTACCAAGAGCCCTAAAACAATTCCCTTATTGCTTAAGCTGGTTCCAGGCAAGACAAAACTTTTCTGTATTAGAAGCCAGGAAGAGATAACTGACTGTGATAATTTCCTGGAAACAGACGAGGAAAAATATGTTCTTAACTTAAAAAACTTTTCTTCCATAGATAATTTTTGGGAAATACTAAAAAAGAAAAGACGTTATAATCTTAAGAGAGATTGGAAAAAAATCCAGGCTTTAAACCCGAAGATTATTATTAATGACTTTTCTCATTTGGAGAATCTTTTTAAATTAAATATTAATCGTTTTGAGGGTATGGTTTTAAGTGACAACAAATCTTCTTTTTTGACAAAGGAGAAACA
>CAZQCJ010000013.1:0-3780 GCA_964591885.1 uncultured Gammaproteobacteria bacterium | reverse complement strand
TACTTGCAATTTCTAACTCCGGGGATTATTGCCATGACCGTCTTGTTCGCAGCCATGTTCAGTGGCATTGAAACTATTTGGGATAGACAATTCGGCTTTTTAAAAGAAACTCTGGTTGCTCCGGTTTCCCGCCTGAATATTATGTTCGGCAAAACATTAGGAGGAGCCACGATCGCCGTTCTTCAAGGCTTAGTAGTTCTCTTTATTTCTCTTTTTATCGGTTTTCGCCCTTATCTGCAGTTTTTGCCTCTGGCTTTGGTTTTTATGATTCTCATTGCTCTTTTGTTTACTGCTTTAGGTACAGCGATTGCCTCAAAGCTGGAAGATATGCACGCTTTTCAGCTAATCATGAATTTTTTAATCATGCCTATTTTCTTTTTGTCAGGAGCTCTTTTCCCTTTAAATAACCTCCCTAAAGCAATTAATTGGGTCATTAAAATTAACCCTTTGACTTATGGAGTTGAAGGATTAAGAAGCAGTCTGCTTTCTACTGTTCATATCGGTTTACTGGGTGATTTTACTGTTTTACTAATCGCTGTTTTGATTCTCTTATCCATTGGGGCTTATCTTTTCTCTAAAATCCAAATCTAATTCCAAGCAGATAATTCAAACATTACTTCAGCTTTAAAATAGGTTTTTAGGTATAATATTGGAATGGCCAAAAAATGTAGTCAATGCGGAATATGCTGTCGCTTGTTCCTGGTTAACCTCAATGAAACGGAATACAAATCAGGGAGGTACAAAACTATCTTTGAGAAATTTGGGATAAAGGAAAACTTTTCCGAAGCTCAAAAATATGGTTTTAATATTCTGGCTCAGAATAAAGACGGCAGCTGTGTTTATTTAAAAAATAATTCCTGCCAGATACATAAAGACAGGCCTCAAGTCTGCCGAATATTTTTCTGTACTTCAAAAAGCAAGAAATTTGAAAAGATGCGGCAGCTAATTGAAAAAGAACGTTTTAAAAATAAAAAATAGCCCCTACCATATTTTTAAGTTTGCCTGGGGATTTTCTTTTAGCTTTAAATCCTCCAAAGTCTGCCATTAGATGAACTTGTATAAGTAAATCTTGCCACTCTGTTTAAAGGGTTTCAGTTGAGGAAAAGGATAATCATTACTGACAATGAGCAGGGGATGATTAACTTTCTTCTCAAGGAGTTGTTGCAGCCGTTTCATCAAAGAGGGAAAAAGATAAACAGTGACAATGGTGCTTTGGCTAAAGTCCGCCTGCCAAAAGCTTTTCCAATAGACTTTAGCTAATTTTTCCAACCGTGCCTGACGAATCAAACGACGAGATTTCCAAACCAAAAAAGGATTAATCTCATAGCCAACCGCTTTTGCCCCTAAACAGGCTGCAGCTATTAGAATCCGGCCATCTCCAGAGCCAAGGTCAATGAGAGTATCTTTAGAGCTGACTTGCCCTAGTTTTAACATTTGACTGACAGCAGCAGGAGTTGTGGGGAAGTAAACCGCTCCCGGATGTAAAACCCGAGTGTAGAATTGGAGAAAGATGGGGAAAAGAATAAAACCTAAAAAAATAACTAGCAAAAAGAAAACCGAAGACAACATTAATTAAGTATAGCACTGGCTTTAATTAACTAACCGACAAAAATTTAGGTATATTTTTTGAAGATGTTTTTTTGATCCAATCATGGTAGAATTAAAGAGATGAAAGAAGTCAACTGGACGAAGGTCTGGATGGAGTTTGAAAAAGAGATGCGCCTCAAGTTAAAGAACCTGCCGGACATTAAGGAAGTTAAAGGGAAACTAAAACCGCTGCAAAAGTTTATCTCTCGGACCTTGCTGGAAACCACCTCGCCCAAAACATTCAAAACCTTGATTGACGCCCTAATTAAAGAAAAGGTCATTAATCTGCCGGCTTTAAAAAGAAAATATTTAAACTCCGAATTGAAAAAAGAAAAAGAACTTTTGGAGAAAAAGAAAAAAGAGTTTGAAGTGCTTAAAAAATCAGCCCGAGTCTGGGTTGACCAGAACTTTTCCGAAGAAAAGCTAAAAGAATTATGGGAAAAACACCAGTCTTGGCTACCTCGCCGCAACACGCTTTACAAAAACAAAGCCTCTTTTCAAAAAATCGCCTCGGATACGCTGGCCCGCTTTAAGTTGATTAAAAAGCTTTAAAAGGCTATAATTAAAGCTAGTCGAGAAATGCTCGGTGGACGGGCATTTTTTTATGCGAGGAAATATGGAAATCCGCAACATTGCGATTATCGCTCACGTTGATCACGGCAAAACCACGCTGGTGGATTCTTTGCTGCGCCAATCCAAAACCCACCTAAACAAAGATGTCCTTAATCTGGATTGTATTATGGACAGCAACGAGCTGGAAAAAGAGCGGGGGATTACTATTTTTTCCAAGAACGCCTCTGTTGTTTGGCAAGATATTAAAATCAACATTATTGACACTCCGGGTCATGCCGATTTCAGCGGGGAAGTAGAGCGGGTTTTGAAAATGGCTGACGGCTCCCTGCTTCTGATTGACGCCCAGGAAGGACCCATGCCCCAAACCAGATTTGTTTTGAAAAAAGCCTTGGAATTAAAACATAAGATTATTGTTGTCATCAACAAAATTGACAAACCCCATGCCCATACCAGCCAGGCTTTAAACCGGACTTTTGATTTATTTATCGATTTGGGGGCTGATGAGGAAACCGCTAATTTCCCGGTGATTTATGCTTCCTCAAAAATGGGCAAAGCTGGGTTAACTCCCGATTTGTCTCAAATGAAAGATATTACCCCTCTGTTTGAAGAAATCGTTAAATATATTCCCGCCCCTTCAGGGGATTCAAGCTTACCGCTGCAAATGCTGGTAACCTCAATTGCCTGGGACAACTTTAAAGGCCGGATTGCCAGAGGCCGGATTGCCAATGGAGTGATTAAAGCCGGGCAAGAAGTAATCCAGATCAACCGTTCTGGGGGCATGGAAAAACACCAGCTGACTTCTTTAATAACTTTCCAGGGCTTAGCTCAAAGCGAAATTAAAGAAGCCTCGGCCGGAGAGATTGTGGCTTTATCTGGTCTTCCGGAAATCATGATTGGAGAAACCATTGCCGATATAAAACAACCCCAAGCCTTGCCTTTACTGAAGATTGAAGAGCCAACGGTAAAAATGACTTTTAATGTCAACTCTTCTCCTTTTGCCGGCCAGGAAGGACAATACACCACTTCCCGCCAGATTAAAGAAAGGCTTTATAAAGAACTGGAAAACGATGTGGCTTTGAAGGTTAATGACAACCCGCAGGGCGGCTGGACTGTTTCCGGCCGGGGCGAGCTTCATCTGGCTATTTTAATCGAAAGACTGCGACGGGAAGGCTATGAATTTCAGGTTTCCCAACCGCAGGTAATCACCAAAGAAATTGACGGAAAGCAATTATTCCCCTATGAAGAGGTTTTTATTGAAGTGCCGGAACAATACAGCGGGGTAATTATTCAAAAACTTGGCCGCCGGGGCGGACTAATGAAAAGAATGGAAGTTGACCAGGGCCTTGCCCATCTGGAATTTATCGTCAGCACCCAATCTTTATTCGGTTATCGCCGGGAACTAATGGTTGACACTCGAGGCACGGGAATTATCAACACCTTGTTTTACCAGTACCAGCCAGCCAAAGACGAGAAACAAGAAAGAGAACGAGGTTCATTAGTTGCCTGCGAAACAGGCATCACCCACTTATATGGTTTAATCAATATTCAAGGTCGGGGAGAGCTTTTTATTACTCCGGGAGTTAATGTTTACAAGGGCCAAGTAATCGGTCAAAATTCACG
>CAZQCJ010000012.1:0-5123 GCA_964591885.1 uncultured Gammaproteobacteria bacterium | reverse complement strand
TGTGCTGGAGGTAGGATTTGCACCTACGTAGCCTTGCGGCGTCAGTTTTACAGACTGATGCGATTGTCTACTCCGCCACTCCAGCAATCAGATAAATTTTAACATAGATTTAAGTCTTTTAGAAGTATTTTAGATTCTAATGCGGTAGGTTTTTCGGGTCGTGTAGCCTGATTTAAGCTTGGAAGTGATAATAAGCTTGGCATTGGTGATATTAGTGTGATAACGGCAAACACCACCGGAACAAGTCCCAAACAAAACTTCGCGGGTATCAGTGCTTACTTCGGGGCTAGTAATTGTTCCCATGGCTCCTTGGGGGATACTATTGGCATCATAGTTTAGGGAATAAGTTACCGAGGTAGCATTAGTTAGTCCGGAAAGAGAGATAATAAGACCAGTTCTATTAGGGTTGAATCTCACTGAATAATTAACTCGATTACTTAGCAAGTAAGAGCTTCCTGTAGAACCACCTCTTTTAGTCCTGACTTTTAAGGCTAAAGCTGTTTGCGGAAAAGAAAAGAAAGTAAGGATTAAAAGAAAAACAACTAATTTTTTAAACATTAATTTTAATCTAAATCATTATTGTTTTTTTGTCAATTTTTGAATCTGCTGTTTCTTATTAATATTTTTAAAAAGTGCTATACTTAGATTATGTCAAAAAGAAATTGGTTAACTTTAAGTTTGATTTTAGCCATTATTCTTATTGGTGGGGGAGCTTTTTTGATTTTTTATCCTTCGGGAACAAATTCTTCATTGATTAATCCTTTAAATCAAAACAAAGAGGAGGTTAGTTTGAAAACATGGGAGGATCCAGCCGGCTTTCGATTTTCTTACCCCGAAGGGATTGAGCTTGACAATCATGAGGAGGATGAAGAAAATTACGCTTATTTGGAGCTAACCGAAAAAAACCATTCTGGAAAGATTTTAATCTGGATGAAAGACAAGGTTGAGAAAAACTTAGAGGATTGGGTTCTTGGTCAGGAAGGTAATCCGCAGGTTTTTGATTCGGAATTAGCTGGCCAGCCGGCTAAAAAACTGGCTTTTCTTTCACCTAAGAAGCTGGTGATAGCTGCTTTTGACCAGGAAGTAATTATCTTGGTTGAAGTTTTTCCTGAAGATGAATGGTGGGATGAAGCCTATCAGCAGGTCATTGATAGTTTTGAGTTAATCCCATTGGCCGGTGAAGATAAAAGCAATCTTAACGCTCCTGGGGCTTGGGAAGGTAGCGGTGGTGAGACTGGTATCATTGATGAGGGTGAGGAAATTATTGAATAAACCTTAGCTTCTTTTGACTTATGAGGGTTGTTTTTACCACTTTTTTTAGAGAAAACAAGGGAGGCGGTTGTGGCCGTGTTTCTCATGAAATTGCTCATGCTTTTGCCCAACAGAGGCACGAAACAGTTCTAATTTGCCCTGGCCCAAGAACAGAAATCAAAAAAGTGGCTCCTCATTTGCGCTACTTACAAGTTAAAAGTGTCGGGGAGGGAGACGTTGCCATCCCTTATCTAACGGTTAAAAACCTCCAATTTATTTTTAATTTCCTAAAGAGTTTTTCGCCGCAAATAATTCATGCTCATGATTTTGGCCCAATTAGTTTGGTGATTCAATTCTGGGCGATTAATAATCAAATTCCTTTTGTTTATACCAGCCATGTTTTACCAACTAAAACCTTTGATTTTGCTATTAGCGAATCTTCAAAAAATTTAAGCCGTTTTTTGGACAGTAGCTTGATGAAGAAATATTTCTTTAACTTTTTTAAAAATTCCGATGCCTTGATTGCTTTAAACAAAGAAGCCCAAAAAGATATTTTGAAATATGGTTTTAAAAACAAAATATTTATTATTCCTAATGGGCGTGATTTAAAAGCTTATCGAGCTTGTCGCTTAGCCAAGATTACGGAGAAAGAAAAACAACTAACTTTTATTGGCTATTTGTCAATGCGCAAGAATCAAAAATATTTACTAAGGGTAATGAAATGTCTATCTCCTAACTTTACCCTTAATTTAGTTGGCTCACCGATTAATCCAAACTATCTTAAAAGTCTGAAAGATTATGCAAACAAAAACCATTTGAAGAATGTTAATTTTTTAGGAGAAGTACCCTATGAACAGGTTCCTCGGATTTTAGCCAAAACCCATGTTTTTATTTCTGCTTCTAAAATGGAGGTTCAAAGCTTAGTAGTTATTGAGGCTCTGGCCTCCGGAACGCCGGTTGTTGCTCTTAGCAACGAAACAACCAATGAATTGGTTGATGACAAAGTTGGCTTTTGTTTAGGGAAGAAGACTTCTCCTCAAGTTTTTGCCCAGCAAATAAAGAAAATATGCAACTTGTCGCCCAGAAAGTATAGAATCTTAGCTCAAAATGCTAGAAAGAAAGTTGCTCATTTAGATTGGCCAGAAATTGTTAAAAAAACAGAGCTTGTTTACCGAGAATTATCAACAGAAAAGAAAAAAGCCAATGTCCCGCAAATTAAAAAAATGGCTACTTTTAAAGAATTACTTTCTCTTTTACCTGCTTCTAAAATGAAAACTTTTTTATTAAAGCAGTTGGAAAAGCCTCGACAGAAAATGCCGAAGAAGAACATTTTTTCCCTGATTCTTACGGTTATTGCTACTTTTCTATTCGGTTCTGTCTATCAGCTATTAAAAAAGATAAAGATAGTTCATTATTAGTCAATGTTTAGAGAAGTTAGAGCGAAAGAAAATGAAAAAACGTCATTTTTTTCTGATTTTAGCAGTTTTTTTATATTTATCCCTTTTAGTGGTTCTTTTTTTTCTGCCGGAAAACCAGAAGAACAGCTTAATCTCTCCTTTTAGTCGTAATTTTTTTGAAGAAGAACCGAAACCCTTGGAAGAATATGGCTTTGAGAGCTTAAGACAAAAAGAATATCAGGGGAGTGAGATTAAGCTGGAAGAGATTATTAAAGAAGAAGAAAAATATACTTCTTGGTTGTTTTCTTTTCAAACAGACGGCAAAAAAGTAACAGGGATGGCTAATCTACCTAAGAAAGAGGGTAAATTACCAGTGATTGTGATGCTCCGTGGTTATGCTGATGATGAAATTTATTTTACTGGCTTGGGAACAAGAAAATCAGCCGGTGTTTTTGCGGAGAATGGCTTTCTTACCTTAGCTCCGGATTTTTTAGGCTTTGGTGGTTCAGATACCTCCAGTCTTGATATTCTTGAAGCCAGATTTGAAAGGCCAGTAACGGTTTTGAATTTACTGGCTTCTATTAAAAACCTGCCCCAAGCTGATGCGGAAAAAATATTGATGTGGGGACATTCCAATGGAGGACAGATTGCTTTGTCGGTTTTAGAAATTAGCCAAAGAGATATCCCTACAGTTTTATGGGCGCCGGTGACTAAAGGTTTTCCAGAATCAGTGCTTCAATACATGACAGAGCTTGACGACCAGGGCTTGAAAGTCAAGAAAGCGATTGATGGCTTTACTTCAATTTATGAATCAAAGTATTTCTCAATAGATCATTATTGGCAGGATATTCATGCATCGCTTCAGGTTCATCAAGGAACAGCTGATGATTATATTAAAACTGAATGGACTGATGATTTTGTCCAAAAACTTAAAGATTTAAATAAAGATGTGTTTTATTATAAATATTCTCAAAATGATCATAATCTAAGTAAAGATTGGGATTTAGTTGTTCAAAGAGACTTGGAATTTTTTAAAAAACACTTATAATTATTTTTATTGAGTTAGTTTAAAAAGGAAGGGGGTGAAAAATGAAAAAAAGTTTACCGATTATTATTGCTTTAGTTGTGATTGTGGTTGCTTTAACTGGTTGGAAGTTTTTAAGCCAGAATAAAGAAACCTCAACCAAAGATGAAAATGGGCAGACGCCAACTACTCAAGAGGAAATTCAAGAGGAAGGCTTTACCGGCAAGATAAAAGATGCCTTTATGAGAAACGTTCCCTTGAAGTGTACTTATGAGATGGATGAGAATAATTCTGGTGTTGGTTGGCTGAAAGACCAAAAATATTATGGTGAGATTACTACTAATGGCAAGCTTGGCTATATTATTTTAGCTGACAATTGTATGTGGACATGGACTAAAGGTGAAACTCAAGGGGTAAAGATGTGTTTTGAAACCGAAGAAGGTGAAGATATTTGGAATGATATTGAAGAAGGACAGCAAGCAGCTGGCTACGATTACCGTTGTGCGCCTTCGCTGGTTAATGATGCGGTTTTTACGCCGCCAAGCGATATCAATTTCATGGATCTTGATCAAATGATGCAGGGTTTTCAACAGCCAGATCAAACAGGAGAAGGGGAATAAAGGTTGAATGATTATAGATAATGGACCCTGGAGCCGCCTCTCGGATTCGAACCGAGGACCTGTCGCTTACAAAGCGAACGCTCTACCAGCTGAGCTAAGGCGGCAACTTCTTTTATTTTACAAAATCCAGCGAAAAATTGCTAATTGAAGAATAAAAAAGTCCTGCCAGGGAGGTTTCCTAAGGCTATTTTCCCGAAATTAACAGATGGGTGTGCTGTCCTGTATCATCATAATACAGAAACTCCGCATTCCCGTCCTAAAAGGTTGTAGAGGAAAAACGCTTCCTCAGGTAAAAAGCCTCTTCGGCAGGACATTTTCACAATACCACTTTTAAGAAATCTCGTCAAGATGATTGACTATATAAAAATAGATCAATTTTGTGAAAATTTAACTATTTAATTGTTTTTAGATTAATATTGCTCCGGGGAGTAAAAGTTTAAGAAGGAAGTTAATGATGGGAGAGATAATGGCAATCACTAAGGAAAAACCGAAGAAGGGAAAAATTAGGAATAAAATGATAAAGAAACCCCATCTTTGCAGGAATTCGTCCCATTGATGGGCTATTCTTTCCGGTAGAAGGCCAACAAGAACTTTACCGCCATCTAAAGGGTGAATAGGGATTAGGTTAAAGATAGCCAGAATAACAGCTAAGGTGATAAAAGGGGTTAGAACAGTTGTTAAGAGGTAGGCTTGTGGTCCCAGGAGAAAATAGCCCAGGCGAATTATTATGGCTAATAAAAAAGCGAAAATTAAATTAGCGGCTGGTCCGGCAAAAGAAATAATGGCTGCATCTCGGCGGGGATTTCTAAGATTAAAAGGGTCAAAAGGAAC
>CAZQCJ010000011.1:0-2643 GCA_964591885.1 uncultured Gammaproteobacteria bacterium | reverse complement strand
GTGGAGATGGGGAGTATCGAGCTCCCGTCCGTAAAAATTATCTAAAAAACTTCTACAAGCTTAGTTGTCTTTTATTTCTTGTTTTAACCTGATCCTGACAACCGGAAAGCTAAAACCAGACTAATTAAGCTTAGTTTTAAACGGCTAGCCAACCGCTAAAACAGCATCTTGACTTCATTCAAGCCTCAATTTATCCCATCAAGAGAGAATAAAAAGGACTCGCTTAGGCGTATGCGTAAGCGTAACGTTCGTTAGAGACGTTATTTATTTTTTGATACACGTTTACGAGAAGTATCATTCTCGGCTTGCCGTTTTTTAAAGAACCTTCCGTCGATCAAAACATCCCCGTTAAACTTTTAATTCTCTTCGCCAATCTTTCTTTTTAATCGCTTCTCTTTTCTCATGTTCTCTTTTCCCTTTAGCAATAGCTATTTCTAGCTTGATTTTATGGTGCTTAGTATAGCATGAAACAGGCACTAGAGTCAAACCTTTTTGCTCTGTTGCCTGTTTTAATTTTAAGAGCTCTTTTTTATGTAATAAAAGTTTTCTGGCTCGTTGCGGATCCAATTCTTTTTGTTTATCAGAAAACGAGTAGGGATGAATATGGGCGTTAAAAAGCCAGGCTTCGCCGTCCTTAATTCTCACAAAAGATTCACTAAGCTGAAGGTGTCCTTGCCGAACTGATTTAACTTCTGGCCCAGTTAAAACTATCCCCGCTTCAAATTTTTCCAAAAGTTGATAGCGGTGACCAGCTTGGCGGTTGAGAATTTTCATCAAAGCATCTCCAAAAGATAAATTTTATTCCCCAGCAGGCAAAAAATCTTTTTTTCCGCTTCAACAACTACTAAATCTTGAACCTGACTAAGCTCTGGCCAATGATATTCAGCTTGATATTCTCCACTTTTACTAATGATGACAATTCGTGCATTGCCTTTATCAAGAATATAAAGATTTTGACAGTCAAAATCAGTAAAAATCACGCTTGGTTCAAAAAAAGGCTTGTTTAGCCCGGACAAAACAAAGACATCCTTTTGTCCTTGAAGAAATTTCAGAACTTGGTTATCTTTAGTTAAAACCCATAAGGATCCGTCAATAGCTAGGCTAACAGCCGAAGAAAAAGCCGCTTTTTCCTGAAGCCATCTTTGCTTCTCGCCAAAACCACCCTCAATAGCGGGATATTTCCAAACTTCACCTTGGGCATCTAAAAGATAAAGACTACTGGTAAATCCCTTCATGTCGATAATTTTTCCCCAATCTTCATCTTTTTTAAACTCAAGCTCCGGCAATCTACCCTCTTTTAAAAGACCCTCATCAGCCAAAACATAAAGATTATTGCCTGCTTGAGCAATTAAAGCTGCCCCCTGGATTTTATCTCCCCCAAAAAGAATGGTTGACTTTTGGTCTTTTAAACCAACCCCATAAACAGCTTTTTGCTTTTCATCTAAAATGATTAATTGTTCATCAGCTAAAAGAAAATCTTTTCCTTCAGCTTCAGCCTTAATCAACTCCAAATCAAAGAAAAGATTACCTTCAACTTCATGTTCTCTTAAAGAAGTGGCTAAAAGATTATTTAATTCTTCTTTAAACCTTAAAAAGTCCTCAGTTTGACCACCCAATCTTTCAATTTCTCCAACTAGATTTTGGGCTTCAGCTAAAAGTTGTTGGGATTTAGCCGGATTAAGCGTCTTCAAGGCTTCTCCTTCTTCTTTTTTAATCTGGGCCTGGTTAAGTAAAACAGCTGTTTGGCCGGTTAAATCCGAACCATGGCGCTGTTTCATACCAAAAAAGACACTTACTCCCAAAATCAACAAGAGAATCAAGGCAACACTAAATAGGGTTCTTTGGGAACGGAAATTTTTCTCCTTTTTGCTTTTGAGATAAATCATTCTTTTTTTTAAGCCCTCGTCAGCTGAAATAATCAAAGAGATTATCTTCTCTTTAAACTTTTTACCTAACTCAACGTTTCTTTTTTCTTTAATTATTCTTTCTCCCATTCCCAAGGAAACCTTATTATCAGTTTCCTTTTTTAAAGACGAAATTTTAAAGACAATCGCCGCTGAACTCCCATCAGCTTGGCCGTGAACTGCCGGAGCTAAAATTTCAACTGCCTCTTCAGGGCTCGAAGCAATTAATGCTTTTTTAATTATTTCCTGATCGACCAAGCAAAAAAATTCCTCAGTCCCTAAAAGTAAAACATCTCCATCCTCTAAATAGCCACTGCCGCTTTCCCCTTTGCCAAAAATTGTCTTCATTTGTCCTTGACGAAGAAGCATAAGCCGACTACCACCACTCATAACCACATACAAAAGTTTATTAATAACCACTACTGCTCCAAGATTTAAATTTAAATCGCCGTTTTCATTTATCTCCTGAACAACCTTACTAATGGTTTTTTTTAACTGGTCAAAAGGCCTGGCTGTTAATTCGCCGTAATATTCTTCCTGGAGACGAGAAATAATCTCCTTCCCAACAGCCGCTAATTTTCCTTCATTGCTAAAATTATCCAAACCGATAACCGCCAAAAGATGGCCTCTTTGAGAAAGTTTATCTTTGTCAATGGGAGAAAAAGTATGAACCCAAGAAGCGGATTTTTCTGTCGGTGTCCCGACAATTTTTACTGAGTGAAGTCCGAAATTTTCCATA
>CAZQCJ010000010.1:0-6630 GCA_964591885.1 uncultured Gammaproteobacteria bacterium | reverse complement strand
TACCGCTTTTATTTTTGTTATCTTTCGTTTAGCGGCTCATATTCCTGTCCCTGCTGTTAATATAGAGGCTTTAAAAGATTTATTTGCCAGAAATCAGCTCTTGGGTCTTTTAGATATTTTTTCTGGTGGTACTCTGGCTAATTTTTCTATTATGGCTTTGGGCTTAAACCCCTACATTAATTCTTCAATTATTTTTCAACTTTTAACTATGGCCATTCCTAAGTTAGAGGCGCTGCAAAAAGAAGGTGAATATGGCCGAAAAAAAATAAATCAATACACTCGTATTTTAACTGTTCCCTTGGCGGCCTTGCAGTCTTTTGGGATGTACGCTCTTTTAAGAAATCAGCAAATTATTGACCAGCTTGATCCTTTAAGAATTATGAGTTTGGTGGTGACAATGACAGCTGGGACTATTTTTTTAATGTGGCTGGGAGAATTAATTTCCGAAAAAGGTATTGGTAACGGAATTTCAATGCTTATTTTTGCTGGTATTGTTGGCCGTTTGCCTGTTTCTTTTGGCCAGACGATTGCTGTTTTTAATCCAGAAAATTTTTTCAACTTAATTATTTTTATTGTGATGAGTTTAGCAGTTGTGGCAGGGATTGTTTTTATTAATGAGGCTTCGCGTAAGATTAGAGTTCAGTACGCCAGACGGATTAGTGGTCAAAAGATGTATGGTGGCCAGTCAAGCTACCTACCCTTACGGATTAATCAAGCCGGCGTTATTCCTATCATCTTTGCTGTTTCCCTGGTTTTGCTTCCTTCAATGTTAGGCAATTTTCTTCAAGGTGTTCCCAATCCGGTTTTAGCCAAATTAGCTGTTAGTGTAGCTGGTTTTTTCCGGCCAAACGGTCTTGCTTATAATCTAATTTACTTTATTTTAGTTATTGGTTTCACCTACTTTTACACTGCTGTTGTTTTTAATCCCCAAAAAATTGCCGAAGAGATTAAAAAATACGGCGGTTTTATTCCTGGTATTAGGCCAGGTGAGCCAACGGTTTTCTATTTGAATAAAATTTTAAATAGGATTACTTTAGTAGGGGCTGTCTTTTTAGGTTTAATTGCGATTCTGCCCTCTATTGCTCAGGGCTTAACTGGCATTGCCACGATGAGTATTGGTGGAACAGGGGTTTTAATTGTTGTTTCGGTTATCCTGGAAACAACAAAGCAACTGGAATCAATGATGGTTATGCGCAGCTATGAAGGTTTCTTAAAATAAAATGTTAAAGAACCTAATTGTTTTAGGCCCTCCGGGATCAGGAAAATCAACTCAAGCTAAATTGTTAGCCGAAGTGCTAGGTATCCCCTGGCTGGAAGCCAGTAATGTCCTTTATTATTTTTCTCGGGAGAACTCGGGAAAGGGACGAGCTGTTAAAGAAGCAATGACAACCGGTAAGCTGGTGGCGGATAAGTTAACTGTTGAGGCAATGAATAAGCAGTTAGCGTCCTTAAATTACAAGAAAGGGGTTGTTATTGATGGCTTTCCTCGTTCTTTAAAGCAGGCTCAGATGTTTAAATTTTCTGTTGATAAAGTTTTATACATTGAGGTTTTTGATAAAGAAAATATTAAAAGATTACTTAAGAGGGGCCGACAAGACGATAAGCCGGAAATGATTAAGAAGCGTTTGAAAATTTATCATCAAGAAACTGAGCCGGTTTTGGCTTTTTATTCTCAAAGAGGAAAATTAATTAAAGTTAATGGAGAACGACCGATTGAGTTAATCCACAAAGATATTTTACAGAGAATCAAAGAATGATTTCCATTAAAACAAAAGAAGAAATTGAGATTATGAAGGATGGGGGATGTCGTCTAGCTAAGGTTATGAAAGAAGCTTTGTCTTTGGCTAAACCGGGAATAAGCCTTTCTCAGATTAATCAAAAAATTGAAGAATCTATTTTAAAAAAAGGTGGACAGCCTTCTTTTAAAATGGTGCCTAATTATCATTGGGCTTCTTGCTTAAATGTTAATCAAGGCGTTGTTCACGGTATTCCTAATGATTATTATCTTAAGGAGAATGATTTTTTAAGTTTGGATATTGGCTTTTTCTTTAAAGGTTTTCATACTGACATGTCGCAAACAGTCAAGGTTTTGGGCAAAGAAAGTAAAAAGCAGGATGATTTATTTTTAGGAACAGGAAAAAGGGCCTTAGAAAAAGCGATTAAGGCGGCAAAAGCAGGAAATCATGTTGGCCATATCTCTCAAGCAATGGAAAAAGAATTAAGGGGGGCTGGTTTAAGTCCAATCGAAGTTTTAACTGGTCATGGTGTAGGGCGAAAGCTTCACGAAGAACCGCCGATTCCTTGTTTATTGTTGGAACCAATTGAATTAACACCGAAGCTTAAGTCAGGAATGACTTTGGCAATAGAGGTTATTTACGCCCAAGGTAATCCGGAAGTTGTTTTGGCTAAGGATAATTGGACAATTAAAACCGCTGACAATAAGCTGTCAGGTCTTTTTGAGGAAACCATTCTTGTCCAAGCAGGAAAACCACTAGTTTTAACAGCTTTAAATTAAAAACCTGCCTGTGGTAGAACCTTGTTTTTCGCAGGCTCAAAATAGCTTCTGGACTAAAGGCTATAGGTTTGGTAAAATAGTGGAGGTTTAAAAATGACCAAGCAAGAAAAAAAGATTGAATTAAACGGAGAAATAGTTGAAAGTTTACCGAATACCACTTTTCGAGTTAAGCTTGAAGATGACCGGATAATTTTTTGTCATTTGTCTGGTAAAATGAGAATCTATCATATTAAAGTTATGGTTGGTGATCAAGTTAAGGTGGAAATGACGCCTTATGATGAAACCAAAGGAAGGATTGTTCAAAGACTTTGAATAAAAAAAGTGAAAGTTCAAGCAAGTGTTAAAAAAAGATGTCGTCAGTGCCGTTTAGTCCGCCGCAGGCGGAAGCTTTTTGTTATCTGTAAAAACCCAACTCATAAACAAAGGCAAGGATAATTATGGCTAGAATTGCAGGAATTGATTTACCTAGCGAAAAAAGAATTGATATCGGCTTAACGCTGATTTATGGTGTTGGTCGTAAAAATGTGGTAGAGATTCTCAAGCAGGCTAAAATTAGTCCTGAGAAAAGAATTTCCCAGCTGAATGATGAAGATGTAGCTCGGATTAACAAAGCAATGGAGAATTTTAGGGTTGAGGGTGATTTGCGGAAAAAAATCGCTAGTGATATTCAGAGATTGAGAACGATTGGGTCTTATCGTGGCCTAAGACATACTAAAGGGTTGCCGGTTCGTGGCCAGAGAACCAGAAGTAATGCGCGAACGAAAAGAGGGAAGAGAAAAACAATTGGGGCAATGAAAAAAGAAGCTATGAGCAGGATGGGGAGAGAATCAACCGCCGGTGAGGAGAAAAAATAGAAAAAATGGAAGGAAAAGTTTTTATTAATGCTACTTTTAACAATACTTTAATTACCTTTACCGATATGGAGGGGAAGGTTTTATGTTGGGGGTCAACCGGGACCTTAGGTTTTAAAGGGACACGCAAGTCAACACCCTATGCTGCCACTACAGCTGTCGAAACAGTAGCTAAAAAAGCCCTGGCTCTGGGGATTGACGCCGTAGGAGTTTATATTAAAGGACCTGGCCCTGGACGAGATGCTGCTTTACGTGCTTTACGAGCTGTGGGCTTGAGAATGAATCTAATTGCCGATATTACCCCAATTCCTCATAATGGGCCACGGGCTAGAAAGAAAAGGAGGGTTTAAAAAAGATGTCAAGATACTTAGGACCAAAATGCAAACTTTGTCGACGAGAAAAGACAAAACTCTTCTTAAAAGGAGAACGTTGTTATACTCAATGCCCGATTGATAAAAAAGGGGCTGTTCCCCCCGGACAACATGGTTTAAAAATGTCAACCAGGCGTACAAGTGATTATAGTCGTCAATTAAGGGAAAAACAAAAAGTTAAGAGAATTTATGGTCTTTTTGAAAAGCAAATGAAAAATTATTTTCAAAAGGCAGTTAAAACTAAACAAGCAACCGGTGAAGCGCTTTTACAGCTTCTTGAATTAAGATTGGATAATGTTTTATACCGCTTGGGTTTTGTTAGTTCGCGTCGTTTAGCTCGGCAATTGATTAGCCACAAACATGTTTTAGTTGACGGTAAAAAGGTTAATATTCCTTCTTATCGGTTGAAAAAGGGCCAAGCAGTTGCCTTAGGAACAAAAGCTCTGAAAATGGATTTAATTAAAAAAGCTTTGGCAGATAAAACCGAGACACCAAAATGGCTGAAAAAGAAAGCCGCTGTTGGACAAATAATCAGATTACCTCAACGAGAAGAAATTGAGGGTGACATTAACGATCAATTAATAGTAGAATACTATTCTAGATAGTGAATAGTATAGAAAGGATAAAAAAATGATCGAACCAACCTTTAGTATTAAAAGCGAACAAGAAAACGCTACTTTTGGCCGTTTTATTATTGAACCTTTGGAGCAGGGGTTTGGCCATACCCTGGGGAATTCATTGCGCCGAGTCCTTCTAAGCAGTTTGCCGGGGGCTGCGATTACCCAGATTAAAATTAGTGGCGCCAAGCATAAATTTTCAACTCTGGAGGGATTAAGTGAAGATATTATTGATCTTATTCTTAATCTTAAACAAGTTAGGTTTAAATATGAAGGAAGTAAACCAGTTAAACTGGAGTTGGAAAAAAGCGGCCCTGGCGAGGTTAAAGCTGGCGATATTAAAACCTTAGCCAATATCCAGGTAACTAACAAAGATTTACTATTAGCTAATTTAGCTGATAAAAAAAGTAAGATAAAAGTCGAGATGACCGTTGAAAACGGTTTCGGTTATCAATTGGCCGAAGCGAATAAGGAGAACAAGCTCGGTCTTATTCCACTTGACGCTGCTTTTAGCCCGGTAAAAAGAGTTAATTATCAGGTTGAGGCTACTCGTGTTGGGAAAAAGACTGATCTTGATAAATTAGTTCTTGAAATTACTACTGACGGGACAATTAAACCAAAGGAGGCTTTAAAATCAAGCGCAAAAATTCTCATCGCTTTTTTCAACCAAGTGGTCAATCCGAAAAAGATTGAGGTTAAAGAAAAGCCAGAATCACCGATTTACGGAGAGGCAATTAAGTTAACATTGGAAGAACTTGATTTGCCGACGAGAATTGTCAATGCTCTTCGCAAGAGTGGCTATGGAACGGTTTTTGATCTTTTAGGGATTAAACCCGATGATTTGGCCAGAATTAAAAATCTTGGAGAAAAATCGATTAAAACTGTTCAGGCAGCCTTAGCCAAAAAAGATGTTAAATGGGAGCCAGGGGGTAAAGAATGAAGCATCGAGTTAAAGGAAAAAAACTTTCCCGAACTTCCTCCCAGAGGAAAGCTTTGTTTAAAGGCTTAATTAATGCTTTGGTTATCCATGGGCAAATTAAAACCACTGAAAGTAAAGCGAAAGCTGTTCGTGGTTTGGTTGATAAACTAATTAATAAGGGTAAAAAAGGGACTCTTCATTCGCGAAGATTAATCGCGGCTTTTTTACAAAACAAACTGGCGGTTAATCGTATTGTTGATGAGCTAGGACCCCTTTTTACTAAAAAAACAGGAGGTTTCAGTCGGATGATTCGTTTGGGAACAAGGCGTGGTGACAATGCAACGATGGTTAAATTGGAATTAGTAGAAAAGCCAGTTTCTCCCAAAACTTCGAGGGATAAAGCTTCTCTTGATAAAACTTCAACTGCAAAGAAAAAATTTAAGAAGAAAGAATGACCTTCAAAACCAAAACAACCAAAGCTAAAGAGATTAAAAGAGAGTGGCATTTAATTAATGCCCAAGGTCAGATTTTGGGCAGAATGGCAGTTGACATTGCCGCTTTGTTAATAGGAAAGAATAAACCTTCTTTTGCCCCGTACCTTGATAGTGGTGATTATGTGGTTGTTGTTAATGCAGCTAAAGTCAGAGTTAGCGGGAAGAAAAATAAGAATAAGGTTTATTATCGTCATTCAGGTTATCCCGGTGGTTTTAAAGAGGTAACTTTTGCTCAGCAGATGACTAAAGATCCGACACAGATTATTCGGCATGCAGTTGAAGGAATGCTGCCTAAAAACAAATTACGCGAGCAGCGGTTGGCTCGTTTAAAAATTTTTGCTGAAAACAAACATCAATATGAAGATAAATTTAAAAAGGAAACCAAAGAAAATGGTCAAGGCAAAAAAGATAAATAAAACCAGTAAGACAAAAAAGACAAAAAATAGCCCTCAGGCTAAAGGTAAAGAAAAAAAGGCTAAAAAAGCTTTTATCCTTACTGTGGGGCGACGAAAAAAAGCCATAGCTAGAGTTCGACTTTATCATGGCAAAGGTGAAACCTTAGTTAATGATAAGCTAATCGCTGAGTATTTTCCCGGTGAAGTTGCCAAAGTATTTTATCAACGGCCTTTTAATTTAACAGAAAGTTTAGGAAAATATTACGCCACAATTAAAGTTGTTGGCTCTGGGAAGAAAGCTCAATTAGGAGCAACACTTCATGGTTTAGCTAGAGCTTTGATTAAAGATAACCAGGATTTCCGTCCTGTTTTAAAGAAAAATGGGCTTTTAACCAGAGACCCGCGAGCTAAGGAAAGAAGAAAAGTTGGGCAGATGGGTAAAGCCAGAAAGAAAAAACAGAGTCCGAA
>CAZQCJ010000009.1:0-15475 GCA_964591885.1 uncultured Gammaproteobacteria bacterium | reverse complement strand
ATAACAAATTTCATCTTTGGTAATAGCAAAACCGCCAATTGTCGCTTCTAATGATTCTGGAGCTGGCTGGGTTTCAACCTCATTCTGGCTAGCCTGATTAGCAACACCAGCGGTTTCTCCTTGCTTTAAGTTTCGATTTTCTACCAACATCATCCCAGCAAAGAAAGCAATGCCCGCCAGAAGGACAGCTAAAACCAAAGTTGTGGGGTTAAAATTTTTCTTTTCTTTCATTTTCTAGTCTTCTATCTTAATCGGTTGATTCTATCGCATTAACAGGACAACTGTCAATAGCTTCCTTAATTACCTCTTCTTTATCTTTCGGAGGAACAACTACTTCTGCTTTACCATCAATTTCTAATTTAAAAGTTTTAGGAGCAATTGTCACACAAGTTCCGCAACCAATACATAAATTTTTATCGATGTTAAGCTTCATTATCTACCTCCTTTTAAAAAATAATAAACAGAATTGGCAGCAATAGCTCCTTCGGCCGCAGCCGTAACAATTTGCTGAAATTCACCAGAAGAATTGGCAACATCTCCAGCGGCAAAAACATTCGGAACATTTGTTGACATATCCGCTTTAACTTTAATATAATCTCTTTCATCTAATCCCACTTTTAAGTTTTCAACCAATTCCGATAGTGGTTTACCGCCAATTTCAATAAAAAGTCCGTCTAAAATTAATTCCCGATTCCCTTTATAGTTTTTATCGAGTTTTATTCCACTTACCTTTTGATTATTACCTAAAATTTCTAAAACATTAGTTTCGTAAATAATTTCAATATTTGATTCTTTTTGAACTCTTTCTACCCAAATAGGGTCAGCACGTAGGGGTTGACGGCGATAAATTAAATAGACTTTTTGGGCAAATTCTGACAAATGGATAGCTGACATTACTGCCGCATTAGACCCCCCCACTACTCCAACTATTTTTTCTTTGAAAAAGAATCCATCACAAGTCGAACAATAAGAAACTCCTTTACCTAAATATTTCGCTTCACCAGGAATATTTAATTTTCTCCTTTGAGTCCCAGTAGCAATAATTAAAGTTTTTGCCTCAAATAACTCATCATTTTCTGTTTTTAATTTAAAATGAGCCTTTTCAGGTTTAATTTCCATAATCCCTGTATTTTTTATCTCAGCCCCTAAATTCTTAGCATGATTAATCATCTTTTGAGTTAAATCGAAACCACTAATTTTTTCAAAACCCGGATAATTTTCTACCGAAGCAGCCCAAGACATCGCCCCGCCTAACTGACTACCAACTAAAAGATGATTAACTTGGTAACGGCTAGCGTAAATTGAAGCCGCCAAGCCAGCAGGACCGACACCAATAATAATAAGATTATAAATCATAATAATTCTAGTTTATGCTGCTAGCCAGCCGCCATCAACATATAGAACCGTTCCGGTAATATAGTCAGCTTCACTTGAAGCTAAAAAGGCTGCTGCTGTTCCAATGTCTTCTGGTTTACCAATCCTTCCCTTAGGGATTCTTGTTATCAGGCTTAACTTGCCTTTTTCATCTCCTAACATCTCTTTTGTCATATCTGTTCCAATCACGCCTGGCCCAATTGCGTTAACATTAATGCCTTTTGAAGCTAACTCCAAGGCCATGTTTTCCGTCAAAGCCACTACTCCACCCTTGGAAGCTGTATAATGAGCCACGTGGGAAAAACCAATCCCAACACCGCCTGAAGAAATGGAAGCAATATTAATAATTCTACTCCCGTGACTCATTAATTTAACGGCTTGTTGTGAACACAAAAATTGCCCTTTTAAATTGATATTCAAAACATTATCCCATTGCTCTTCAGTTAAATCTTCAAAAGCGGCGGAATGGATAATTCCGGCATTATTAACTAGAATATCTAACTTCCCCCATTTATTTTTGATTTCCGCAAACATTTTAACCACGCTTTGTTTATTAGAAACGTCTGCTTGGACAGAAAAAGAATCACAACCTAAGGCCTTAATCTCAACTACCGCCTTCTCTGCTTCTTCAGCATTAGAATGATAATTAATTGCTACGTCTGCTCCTTGTTTAGCTAAAGCTAGGGCAACTCCCCGACCAATACCCCTTGAGGCTCCTGTCACTAAAGCTTTTTTTCCATTTAATTCAAACACTATCTTTTACCTCCTTTCTTAAATTATACTATACCTTACAGCTTGTATAACATTCACTACATTAAACTAAAAAGAGATTTAAACCCACAAAAAATAAAAGCATAAAGATTAAAAGTAATTTTTGATTCTGCAGTGAAACCTCCATTTTTACTGGCCAAAAAAGCCGTTGCCTTAATCTCTCTTCTTTTCCAGTCAACCATTTATAAAATTCATCTCCAAGCAAATATAAAGCCATTCCCATCACTAAACCAACCCCAAAAAGATTTTCTGTTGAAGTTAAGACAAAGAAACAAAGAATAAAAAGAATCATCTGGAAAAGAATATTATGAAAGGCTAATTTTATTCTTTCTTCATCCGTATCAAAAATTAAAAAAACTAACTCCTTTAAATGTTTTTGCTCCCATAATCTTTGTGCTCGTTGACTTGTTAATTCATGAGGATTAGTAAAAAAAAGATAAATAAAATGATCAAGATTAATTAAAAAAGTCCCGATAAAAGCGCCAAGCCAAATCCAAACTAAATTCCATTGCCACTGCCACCTCAAAAAAGTAACTATTACTAACCAAATAAAAAGAATTAAAAAATGGAGTCTGAATTCTTTTTTGAACATAAACAAAATTATAAATTCAGTATAACATTGCAAATATAAAATTCCCTAGTCCTAAAAAACTTATCTTAATTTTTAAATAAAAATTAATTGAATAAATATATTAAAATATATCTAAAGGTATCTTAATATGCTTTAAATTAATGTGGTTTTTGCCTTTAAACTCTATTCCTTCAGCTATTAATTTTTTCCTCTGTGCTATTCCACCACCAAAAGCATAATGTTTAGCAATTCTACCAAGATAATTAACCACACGATGGCAAGGAATTTTTTCAGAATTCGGGTTATTATGTAAGGCTTTCCCAACCGCTTGAGCCGCCTTTGGTTTCCCTAATCTCCTGGCAACTTGACCATAAGTCATCACTTTACCAATGGGAATTTTCTGAACAACTCGATAAACTTTATTATTAAAATTACTTCTCTTCATTCTTAACCTCTTTTTTTAACTGCTGGAGTTTCCACATAAAGAGCTTGGCCGGGTTTTTAACTTGATAAGCGTCCTTAACAAAATTTATAGCTTTTTCCAATAAAACTCTGGGTAACTCTTTAGCCAATTTAATATATAGGGCTTTATGTTTTAAATCATCTAACTCTTCGGCTAAATGATAACCATAGTCTTGGAATTCTCGACTAATATATTTATCTTCTTGAAGATTAATTTTGGCTAAAACACTTTTCAGCGAATGGAAACTTTTAGTATTATTCATTTAAACTTTTTTAACAACTAAAAACGGCGTTAATGTTCCTAAAAAGGCTAAGATAAAAATTGACCAAAAAGGTAGTCCGAAAAAAATCATGAAAGAAGCTAGGCTTAAAAAGAGAAATGTCCCTAAATTCAAAGCAATCTCACGAAAATAAAGAGCTTGACTCGTCCCACCGACTCCACCAACAGCTTTTTTGTAAGAAAAAACATCCATCGGGATAGCTCTCATCTGTTCGCTTAAACGATAAAAACCATCTACAAAAATAATTAAAAGAGGAAAATAGGCCATTATCCTCAAAAGCCAAGTAAAACCTGCCAAAATAATACCAAAAACCAGAACTTTACTCCCTTTAGCCTTATCCACCCAATGACCAATTAAAAAAGTTGCCAAAACTGAAAATAAAATTCCAATCGTTATAATCCCCCCATAGGAAAGAATATCACCTAAAATTAAAATTAAAAAAATAGGCCAAAGATTACCATATAAAGAAGTCTCCCCACCCCAGCATAAATAGGCAAAAAAAGTTTGGGGACGCTTTTTAAATAAAGTAAAAGAGGTTAAAAAACGAGCATCATGGAAGGGTTTATCTCTAGCCGCAAAAATAAGAGCTAAAGCTGCTAATAAAACCAAAAAGGTAGCAGTTAAAAATAAACTAGTAAAACCAAAAAAGAAAATCAGTAAACTGCCTAAGATTGGTGATATCAATAAGGTCAAGACGCCTAAACCCTGACAGATTCCTTCATGGAAACCAAAGGAATGCTCATTGACCGCCTTAACAAACATTCCATGATAGGCAAACCAGAAAAGCCCAGCTTGTAAACCGCCGAAAAAAGCTGACAAAATTAAAAAGAATAAGTGTTCTTCGGATAAGATTAAAAAAGTAATATAGAGAAAAAAGGGAATAAAAGAAAGGGCAATAACATTTTTAAAGCCAAACTTAAAAGAAAGGTTTTCAGCTAAAGGAAAGGTTAAAATCTTAACCAAACAAAAAAGCAATACATAACCTAGGACACCAATAATTCCCATTCTAATTGTTGCTTCTATTGAAGAAATATTAAAAATAAGGCGGAAAATATAAAGTGGTGAAAACAAAGCCAGCAAGCCAAAAGCAAGACGGCGAAAAGTAGAAACTAAAGTTAAAGAAAAAAATTGTTTCTTCATTAATTAAATTTACTCATGGCTTTGGATAAATCATTTTTTAAAGCTTCCCTTAAAGCCTGGGTTACTTTTTTAATCACTTGTTTTACTTCACCTATCTCGTGGGAATCAAACTTTTGCAGAACATATTTTTTTACCAATTTATCATTATTTCTTCCCGGATGGCCAATACCCAAACGAAAGCGAAAAAATTTATCCGTCCCTATTTGTTGAATAATTGATTCTACCCCATGATGACCGGCTGCCGCTCCACCTAATCTAATTTTAATCTTCCCTAAAGGTAAATCAATATCATCATGGACTACCCAAATATCCTCTGCCTTAACCTTATAAAAATTGGCTATTCCCGCTAGTGCATAACCAGAAGCATTTACCATTGTTTGAGGTTTAACTAAGATAAATTGTAAATTAAAAATTATAAATTGGGAATTGAATTTTTTGTTTGTCTCCCACTTGGTTTTTGCCAAAGGGAGAACTTTCTTGGCAAATTCATCCAAAACCATAAAGCCTAAATTATGACGAGAGTTTTGATATTTCTCTCCTGGATTTCCCAATCCAACAATAAGCTTCATTTTAACAAATCCTTGACTTCTCTATCTGTAATTTGTTTAAAGTCCTGATAGAATTGACCAACGGCAAAAAATAAATCTGGTGCTTCCAAATAAATAACTTCATCAGCTAAACCTTCAATTTCTTTTAAAGCATCTTTGGCTATTACCGGCACAGCCACAATAATCTTTCGTGGATTCTCCTGTCTTAAAATTTCAATTGCCGCTTTTATTGTTGCTCCAGTTGCTACTCCATCGTCAGTAATAATCACTATTTTATTTTTTAAATTAAGCGGTGATTTATCTCCGCGATATTTTCTAGTATCACTAGTTAGCTTCGATTTGAGATTTGAGATTTGAGATTTGAGATAATCCTCATCAGCATTTACTTTTGTTGCCAGAGCCTCATTAATTACCGGCTTACCCTTCAATCCCATTGCTCCGATAGCTAATTCCGGATTTCCCGGTGCGCCGATTTTTTTAGTTACAACAACATCTAAGGGACAGCTTAAAACTGAAGACAACTGAGAGCCTATTAATATCCCCCCTCTTGGTATCGCCAAAACAATCAAAGAAGAGTTAGAAACTAAGCCTAAAACTTTTAAAACCTTTTCAGCCAATTGCCTGCCTGCCTCAAAACGGTTAGAAAAAATCATTCTTTAAGTATAACAAAAAAACTATTTGAATTTTCCTAAAAGTTTTTTGGCCATATTTCCTGCCCAAGGTAATTTAAATTCTTCTCCCTGATAAGACTTGAAAATCAAACCCAGCCACAAAACAAATCCGACAATCCAAGCTAAAGGAGCAATCACCCAGCCAATTCCGGGGATTAAAACCACAATTGTCAAAATACCAAAAACAACGATTGATTGAGCCGCATGAAAGCGGACAAAGGAATCCTTCTCAATTAAAAGAAAAACAATCCCTGTTAACCAACCTAAAACATAAGATAATGCTGCCGCTGTATTTCTCGGTAAACCTGTCATTTTTCACCCCCTTTCAAAAAGACTATTGATATTAGAATACCCATCGAATAAAAGCATTGTCAATTGTCAATTTCTTCAGAAAAGTCTCATTTGCTCTTTTTGCTCTTCTTCTTTCTCTTTAGAATCTGGCCAAATTTTAACTACCCCAAAAACGCCATCATAACCTGGGTCAACAAAAATCTGCCCTTGCCTAACTCTGTTTATCGCCTCAGCAATTTTTTCATCAAAACCTTGAGCAATAAACTTAACCGGGGTTTTCAACAAAACCTCAAATTCAGAACCAAACTTCTCCACCATTTGTTCGTAACGATTATTTACAGCCTGGCTATTAACTGTCTTCCCCATTGATTCTGCTATTATTTCCAGTAAAGGAACAACCATAAAGTAAGGGGGCCGACCTGTTTTCGATTTAACCAAATGGTTTTTCTCACCCATAACATCCTCAACCGAACGACTAGCTAATTCTTCAACACGCTGCATTACTCCAATTGTTAGCCTCCTTCCGCAAACCGGACAAATCACTCCTGATTTGATTGTCTGTTTTGGCGATTGTTTAACCTGGCAAAGACGATGCCCGGTCCAATGATATTTACCTTCTTCTGGATAAAACTCAATTGTATAGGCAATCCTATTATTAATGATTGCCTGTTTAATATCCTCATATTTAAGCTTTTTAATATCTTCTACTTCAAAAACTGTTGCTTCTCTGCCTAATTTTTGTGGGCTATGAGCGTCAGAAAAACTAAGGATACTTCGCTTATCTAATTCAACAATCCGCCAATTCATGGCTGGATCAGAAGATAAACCCGTTTCAATCGCTTTAATCTCTCCGGCAAATTCCCGAAAACAATCCTTTAAGGAATCAAAACCGGAATTGGAGCCGTAAAGTGAATACCAGGGAGTCCAAATATGAGCCGGGATAACTAAACAATCCCTTGAAACCGAAAAGATAATTTCACAAAGCTGTGGCGTACTTAAGCCGGTAATCGGTCGGCCATCGGACATTAAATTAACCCCGTACGAACGAAGTTTATTATTGATTTCCTCAACAACATCAAGATTAGGGGCTAAAATTAAATTATGAATCCTGTGGGAATGGCCATTCTGTCTGTAAATCGAGGAAATTTCCGTAGTTAGCAGAAACAAAGGATTAGACTGTTTTTTGAGAGGATTTTTAAAACCATAAACTCCATCTTGAACTTCATTAAGATTAATTTTTAATTCTCTGAACCATAAAGGATGAGTAAAATCAGCTGTTCCCACTAAATCAATTCCCTTTCTACTTGCCCAAAGGTTAATCTGGGAAATTTCCATTCGTTGTGAAACTGCCCGAGAGTATTTACTGTGAAGATGTAAATCAGCAATAACTTCCATTTCTCAAAATCCTCGGAATTCAAGAAAAACAAATATTAAATAAACTAAAAAAAGTAATCCTCCTTCCCAACGCTCTAGGCGATGTTTGGTATGAATAAAAAGATAAAAAAGAACAAAAATAATCACAAAAGCCATGGTAGCTAAAAGATAACTATTAAAAGCCTGAACGTGAATTGGAGAAATTAAGGCAACTAAACCGATAACTAGGGTGGCATTAGCCACAATAGAACCAGAAAGGTTGCCAAAAACCATGCTTGATTGCCTATCCTTGATCGCTTTAATGCCAAAAACTAATTCTGGTAGAGTTGTCCCAATTGAAATAACCAAAAGACCAATTAAAATTAAGGGCAGATTAAGATTCACGGCTAATTTATTTGCAACCCTAATCAGAAAATCAGATGAAAACAAAAGGATAATAATACTTAACAAAATCCAGCTGATTTCTTTTTTTGTTTTGGAATGGTTTATTTTTCTTATTAATCTCTGGATTACTCCTATCTCTTGGGTCTTTTTAAATTCATGACCGTGTTTTTCTTCGTTAAAGATAACAATTTGATAAAAGATATAAAAAATTAACAAAATTAAACCATCGATTCGCGATAAAACCTTATCTACTAATAAAATCATTGGCGCGGCAGCAGCTAAAAAGACATAAAAAACATCTTTTCTAAGAAAAAAACCTTCCACTTTTAAAACACCACCCACTAAAGCCGCCCCACCTACAACTAAAGATAAATTAGCAATATTGGCTCCAATAATATTCCCTAGAGAAAGAATTGATTTTCCAGCAAAGGCAGAACTCAAGCCGACAAAAAGTTCAGGCAAACTTGTAGCTAAGCCTAAGACTAAACCGGTGATGGCAAATTTCCGCAAGCCTGTTTTTAAAGAAAGCGATTTAAAATTAACAATTAAAATATCAGTGGCTTTAACTAAAAGAAAAGAAAAGATTAAAATCAATAAGAGATAAAAGAAAATCATTTCTTTAGATTATACTTTTTTATATTTTATGATAAAGGCCCATTTGCTTACTTCAATTAAAAGGAAGTTAAAAAAGCCTAAGGCTAAAAGAAAAAGCCACTCATTTATTCCCAAAGGATGTGTCTTTAAGACTAACTGAAGAGGAGGAAGATAAACAGCTAAAATTAACAAAATTAAACCAATGATTAAAGTAACGTTTAAAACTTTATTGCTAAAAGGATTAAACTTAAAAATTGGCTTCCGCAATGAACGGCAGGCAAAAGGAACAAAAAGAAAGTTAATCCCTAAAGCCACAAACATCACTGTCTGAGGCGAAAGCAAGTGAAGAAAACCCTTATTTAAAGCCCAAAAAAGGAATAAAAGAAAAAAATTAAGGAAAGTCCCCACCACAAAAATTAAAAATTTCATCGGCAAAGATAAAATGGATGTTGCTTTTAACCGAGGCGGAATCATCATTAATTCCTTTTCCCAAGGCTCAAAAGCCAAACCAATGGCCGGAAAAGTGTCTTCAATTAAATTAATCCAAAGAATCTGTGCGGCAACTAAAGGCAAAGGTAAACCTAAAAGAATTGACCCACCAATTAAAACAATTTCAGTAAAAGAACTGCTTAAAAGATAAAGGACTATTTTTCTGATATTTTCAAAAATATTTCTTCCTTCTTCAATCGCATGAACAATAGTCGCAAAATTAGAATCTAGCAAAACCATATCAGCTGTCTCTTTAGCCACATCTGAAGCCTGGTTGACAACTATCCCGATATCCGCTTCTTTCAAGGCTGGCGCATCATTAACTCCATCTCCCATCATAGCTACCACTTCTCCATTTTCTTTTAAACTCTTTACAATTTTTAATTTCTGCTCAGGGGTCGTCCGGGCAAAAAGAACTACCTTCGGTACCACCCTTCTTAACTCCTCATCACTCATTTTCTCCAACTGGCTTCCTTCCAAAGCCTTCTGATGATTTTTAATTCCTAACTTATTGATAATGGCCAAAGCTGTCTCTAAATAATCACCGGTAATCACCTTTACTTCAATTCCAGCTTGCTGGCATTCTTTAAGAGCCTGCTTAACTCCTATTCTGATTGGATCTTCATATATTAAAATTCCTAACCAAAGAAAATCGGCAAGATTATCTTTTTTAATCTCTGTTGCCTGAGGTTTCAATTTTTTATAAGCAAACCCAACCAAACGATAGCCTTGTCGACCATATTCTTTGAATTTTTTTAAGAGCTTTTCTCTCTCTTTCGAAGATTTAAATTTTGAACTTTTTAGAATTACTTCCGGAGCTCCAGAAAAGAATAAAATTTTCTCTTTGCTTTTCTTCTCTTGATGCAAAGTAGCAATATACTTATAGGAAGGATTAAAAGGAATCTCATCTAATTTTTTATATCCCCCTTTTAATTTTTGAATTTTTGCTTTTAACTTTTCTTTTGCCCAATCCATCATCGCTATTTCTAAGGGATCTCTCATATCATTACAAAGAACAGCGGCCTCAATAAGTCTTTTTTCTTCTTTGCCAGCTAGGGCCTGGACAACCTTCATTTGACCTTCAGTTAAAGTCCCGGTTTTATCAGCACAAATTACATTTACCGAGCCTAAAGTTTCTGCAGCTAAAAGTTTGCGAACTATGGCTTTTCTTTTTAAAATTCTCTGCATTCCTAAAGCTAGAATAACCGTAAAACTTATTGGTAAACCTTCAGGAATCGCGGCTACAGCTACGGCCACGCTGGTGGTAAACATTTCCAAAAACTGATAATCAAGAACGCTTCCGAAAAGAAAAATTAAAAGAGTGATAATCCCTACTACCAAAGCTAAAATTTTTGCCAATTTATTAATTTCAATCTGGAGTGGTGTTTTCTCTTCTTTTATTTCTATTAAACTATGACCAATTTGACCAATTTTGGTTCCCATCCCTGTTTTAGTAACAATCATCTTGGCAATACCACTGATTACCGTTGTCCCCATAAAAACCATTTGCTGTTCTTTATTAATAGCTGCTTTACTAGCTCTTAAAAACGAGCTTGATTTTTTAACTACCGGCATTGATTCACCGGTTAAAATAGCTTCATTGATTGTTAAATCGGTACTTTCTACTAAAACTCCATCAGCCGGAATTCTGGAGCCGATATTTAAAATTACCAAATCGCCAGGAACTAGGTTTTTTGCTTCAATGGTCTGCATCCGACTATCACGAATAACCTTAGCTAAGGGCGTAATCAAAGATTTTAAAGCCACCATTGATTTTTGCGATTTTTGTTCTTGATAAAAACCTAAGGCGGTATTAATTACTACAGCCGCAAAAATAACTATTGTATCGGTCAAATGATTTAGCAAAAGGGTTACCAAACCAGCAATAAGTAAAATGTAAATCAAAGGAGATTTAAGCTGATTAAGGAAGATTTTTAGGGAAGAAAAGTTCTGAACCGAACGTAATTCATTTGAACCAAATTTAGCCAAACGCTCAGCTGCCTGTGATAAGGACAAACCATTAAGATTGAATTTCTCTCCCAACACAAATTAATTGTAACAAAATTTAACCTTGAAGACGAAAAATTTTTAACGCCTCTTTTAAAGTTGTTGCTTGTTCAACTGATTTATCATCACGAAATCTAATCAGCCTAGGAAAGCGCAAAGCTAAAGTTGCAGTATGAATCGGCGACTTAGTAATATTATCTGCTTCAATTTCCACAACAATACTTGGGGAGCACCAAACATCAGGAGTAAGATTTTTATCAATCAGATAAGATTTAGGCTTCTTTGAAACAAAAGCTTTTTCAATCCTTTTTCTCATTTCCCGCCATTGTTCGTCTGACAAACCAGTACCAATTTTAGAAATAGTTAAAATTTTTTCCGAAGAAATTGATTCTTTAATTCCCACCAAAAAAGCCCCGATACCAAAAGAAGCTCTTTTTCCTTTACCTTGATAATAACCCATGATAACGCAATCAAGCGTGTCTGATAATCCCCCTCCTTTTTTACCTTTTTCCTGTTTAAATTTTACCCAGGTGTAACCTCTTCGACCAGGATCATAAAAAGCTTCCCATTTTTTTACCACAACTCCTTCTAGCCCCTTTTTAATCTGTATTCTGTGAAATTTTTTTATCTCCTGGGATTTTTCAGTCACTATTTGCGGCGAAATTTTGAATATTTTAGAATCTTTTAGAATTGTTTCTTCTAAAATTTTTCTTCTCTGATTTAAGGGTAAATTAATCAAATCCCGACCATTTTTAAAAAGAATGTCAAAGACAAAATATTTAAGAGGAATTTCTTTAGCTTTATTCCCAATTTCATATTTTCTTTTCCTCTTTATCGTTTCTTGAAAAGGTAAAAATTTTCCTGTCTCTGGGTTAAAACCAATTGCCTCACCATCAAGAATAACTTCTTTAGCTTCTATTTCTTTATTGACAGCTTCAGTTAAATCAGGAAACATGTGAGTCACATTTTCCAGATTACGTGTAAACATTCTTATTAATTTATTCTTCCTAAAATGCACACTGAGTCTAGTGCCGTCATATTTCGGTTCAACAGCTACCTTTTTCATTTTCTTAATTATCTCTTCAGCATTCGGTAGACGCTGACATAAAGCTGGCATTACTGGAACGCCAATTTGAATCCCAATTCCTTTTAGGCCGTGTAAACCTTTATTTTTTATCAGTCTGGCAATCTGCCCAATATCAGTCCGAACATTATATACTTCCTCTATCTCTTTTCTCCTTGATTTATCGCCCGCTATCATCCAAGATAAAGCATCCAGAACCGTTAATTCAGAAAAACCTAATCTCAATTTTCCTAAAGGAACTCGAATAATATATTTACAGCTTAAGGCATCGACCTCATTTAACAGATTTGCCATCTTAGATATTTTTCTTTCTACTGAACCATTGCCATTTTCCATGGCAATCTCATAAAGTTTTTGGTAAACATCCGAAACACTCATCTTTTTCTCTTGACTTTTAACTTTAAATTTCCTTCCCACCTCACCTAAGTCACCAACTCTTTTATATTCTTCCTTGACTTTTTCTTCAGGAGAATTAAAAGCTTTACTAACTGCCCGTATCATTAACTTTTCCGCTAAATTAAATTCCATTCCTACATAAGAAGGAGCCAACTGACCTAGTGAAAGATAGCAAACTTTATCAACTTCTTCACTCGAAGATTTCTTTAATAAATCAGCTAAAATTTCAGTGATTTTATTTCGGGAGGCAGTTTTTTCCAGGCGTGAAAGATAATCAGCAAATATTTTAAAATTCATATTTCTATTCTGTCTTTTTTTTTATTTTTTCGTTCTAAATTAAGTTCTGGGAGAAAAAGTAATAGGCAAAAATAACCACCATAACAAATAATAAACCAAAAGTTATAGAAACCCAACCAACTTTTTCGTCTTTTAAGATTTTATTTAACCCTTCGCCGACCAAAGTCAAACCAAATAAAGTCGGCAAAATCAAAATCATATATAAAAATTGTGGGTCGTTTGCTTTCATTTCGAGCCTTAAAGAAACAAGGTTCCCGCCATAAGCGAGGCTCCTATCTTAAAACATACCTCGCCGCCTTTGTTTTGCCTTCCTTCTTAAGGATACCTTTTTTAGCCAAATAATTAAAGTCGCGAACTAAAGTATCATCTGAATAATGTGGAAGAATCTTTTTAGCTTCTGAAGTAGTAATGGCTCCATTTTCCTGCAAATACTCCATCAATTTAATCTGTCTTTCGTTTAAGGGAGTTTGACCGCCAATTTTATTTTTAATCTTCAAATCGGTTGAAAGCTTTTTGATTTTTTCTTTGATACGAGTCAACTCAACTGCCATTGCTTGAGTAAAATAAATCAACCAAGGAGTCAAATCCCTTTCAGATATCTCCTGACTCTGACTAGAAACATCAAGTAAAGCTTGGAAATAAGCCGGGGCATCTTTGTCAAAATATTCCTCAAGGGAAAAAATTTTCTTAATGTCGTAATTTTCCACGAATAAAATTAAAGTAGCAAAAGCTCTCGCTGCTCGCCCATTCCCTTCGACAAAGGGATGAACTGCCACTAAATAATAATGACCAATCCCTGCCCGTAAAACTGGATGGATTTTTAAAGCTTCTTTACTACTAAGCCACTCAAAAAAATCTTCCATTAAAAAGGGGATCTCCAAAGCTGCTGGCGGACGAAAACTAACTTCTCCAGTAAAACTATTTTTAAGAATAACCTGAACTTTACGATATTGCCCTAACTCTTCTTCAGCTAAAATACGCTGGCAAGTTAACTCATGAATTTTTTTCAAAAGATTCTCGTTATACTTTTTTCTTCCTGAAAACTCTTTTTCCTGTTGGCCAATATAGGTTAAAACATTACGATAGTTAATTATTTCCTGAACATCTCTTTCTCGCGCCACAATTGCTTCTCCTTCAATAGTTTTTCTAACTTCATTCAAGGTTAAATAATTACCTTCTAAATGAGTCCCATGATGAACTGTACGCAAGATAGCGTCTTTAATAAAACGAGCCTCGTAAAGAGGGATTAAAGGAGCATTTTCAACAACCTCACGCGCTGCTTCAATCAAACCGATATTAGCCAAAATTTCATTATTTATGGTAAACTTAGGGGAATACATTTTAATTATTGCAATGAAAAAATAATTATCTAATATTAATTATTGAATTCTTTGCGGAAAATATCAAGTTTGTTTTATAAACTCAATATCCAAGCTTGTTTTTACTAACGTTCAAATCAAGATGAAGGTTATCAAAAAAACTAAAGGAGAAATTAAAAAATATCAACTAGCGGTTGTTAAACAGATGCTTAAGTTGGCTACCACTGGTTTTGGTTTAGTAGCAGCTTTAGCCTGGAATGAGCTCATTCGCACCTTTATTAATGATTTTATTAAAAGCAAAATCAGCCTTGGTTCAGGGCTTATCTCTCTGGCAATCTATGCTCTTATTGTCACTGCTTTAGCTGTTACTATTACCCTTCAACTTAGCCGAATAGCTGAAAAATTGACCAAAGAAGAAAAAGAAGAAAAAGAGAAAGAAAAATAACATTTTATTTTAATTCTATAATCTTCATTTCTTTTAAAGATTTCTTTTTGATTAGATTAATATCTGCTGTAGTCATTATTGTCTGTTGTTGAGGCATAACTTGTAAAAGATTTTGCCTTCCTTGCTGATCAAGTTCGGAAAAAATATCATCCAGCAAAAGACTTGCCCTTTGAGTACTTTGTTCGCTTAAAAACTCTAATTCAGCCAGCTTTAAATTAAAAACAGCTGTCCTTTGTTCACCTCGTGAACCATAAATATGAAGGTTCTGTTTTTTTCGCCAAACCTCAAAATCATCACGGTGTGGCCCAACTAAAGTTTTCCCGGCTGCTATTTCTTCCTCTTCATATTTAGCTAATCTCGCTTCACTGATAAGACTTTTATTATAATGAATCTCTAATTGACCAAAAAATTGTTGGTTCTCATTAATAAAATTTAAAAACTCCTGCCTTTTGCCTGTAAGCAACTGTCCATTTTCAATTAATAATTTATCCCAAAAAAACAAAGAAGAGTGTGGTCTGCCTTTGTCACGAATTTGTTCTAAAAGTTTATTACGCTGACGTAAACCTTTCTGATAAGAAAGATTGGCCCGACGATAGTTTTTATCCGCCTGTTCCAAAACTAAATCTAGCCAGCTACGACGAATGCTCGGACTGTCAACTATTATTTCTAAATCTTGAGGGCCAAAATAAACAACACGAAAGTTTTCTAAAAAATCAACCATTCTTCTTGGTACCCCATTAACCAAGTATTTCTTTTTTGCTACTCGAGAACCATTAACTTCTCCCCGAGTCAAGATAATCTCTAGTGATTTCTTCTCTCCGTCACTTAAAATTCGTCCTTTGATACGGGCAATCTCTTCGTCTCTCTGAATCATCTCTTCCTCTAGTCTTGCTCGGAAAGACCGACGAGAAGATAAAAGATAAATTGCCTCCAGTAAATTAGTCTTACCAGCTGTATTAGGACCAACAACTAAATTA
>CAZQCJ010000008.1:0-14492 GCA_964591885.1 uncultured Gammaproteobacteria bacterium | reverse complement strand
AATGGGGATAATTCCCCCAATCTCCTGAAGGCTATATTTCTTTATCAGTTCTTCCTCACTTAGACTAATTTCTTTTTCAGCAATATTCAAAACAAAAAGCGTTGGTTTGGCGGTTAGTAAAAAGAGAGATTTGATTATTTCTTGTTCTTCATTGTTTAAATCCAAATTTCTTATTTCTATCCCCTGCTCAAGAGCTTTTTTAACTTTCAAAATAGCCGCCCAGCGTTTTTTACCATCAGCGGTAGCCACTGACGGATTAACTTCTTTTTGTTTAGCCAAGGTCTGCAAATCAGCTAAACATAGTTCTGTTTTGATAACCTCCAAATCATTTTTAGGACTAACTTCTCCCTTTTTGGCCACGTCGGCATCATCAAAAGCTCTTAAAAGATGAACAATGGCCTGGCATTCACGAATATTAGCCAAGAATTGGTTACCCAATCCTTCCCCTTTGGCCGCGCCGGCCACCAAACCAGCAATGTCAATAAACTTCACCACCGCCGGCAGGATTTTTTCGGTTTTGACAACTTTGGCTAAAAATTCCAAACGCTCATCCGGAACTTCAACAATCCCTACATTAGGCTCAATGGTACAAAAAGGGTAAGAAGCCACATTAGCAATCTGCTTTGAAAGCAAAGCATTAAAAAGAGTTGATTTGCCTGTATTAGGAAGACCAACAATCCCAACGCTAAGATTCATTAGGAATACTCCTTTAACAATCTTCTATAATCTTTCTCAACCATCTTTCTGGCAAAATCGAATTCGATTTCAGAGTAGGATTTTTTAATCTCTTGTATAATCTTTTTTTTATCACCACCTAAAACCTTCTTAAAATACCATTTTCTACCTCCAGAATCATCAGCAAGAAGACTTATGCTGTCTGCTGACCGTAAGATTCGTGTCTCAATTTCTCCAGAATCTTCATATTGAATACATTTACAAATCCGCTTTATCTTTAGCTTGTCCATCTCCATCTTTATAAGTAATTCCTCTGCTTTTTGAGCGCTAATCTTTTCGTGGCCAGGGGCTAACAAATCTGCTTTTCCAATGTCATGAAGTAAGGCTGATACTTCAATAACTTCCTTATCACCTCCGACTCTTTTTTGTATTAACAGAGCTAATTCTCTTACCTGGAAAGAATGACACCAATAATAATCTTTAGGTGTCCACTTTAATGATTTCACATAATCCTCAATCTCTTGTCTTTCTTTTTCTTTCATAACAACTTAATTATAAACCATTGGTGATGACACAGAACGGATAATTCTTCCGTAGTCATTTCTCTCAAGGTGTCTTTAGCTCTTTCTTGTTTTTATAAGAATAAAAAGGGGTTTTCTACTCCATTCTTGGAGTTCCTTATATTTTAAGCCACTGGCAATAGGTCTTGGCTCTAGTATTTCTTCTACTGAAAATCCTTCTTTGGCTAAAGCCATAATATAATCACTAATTGTCCTATGATAAGAAGCGAGAGTTTTATATTTACCGCCCCACTCAAATTCATACCATCCTTTTTGAAAATAATTTTCTCTTCTTATGCTGGGATGAAGAAGGGTAATAATAAGTTCTCCATTTTCCTTTAATACTCTATTAAATTCGCTAAGGGCTTCCTCTAGTTTTTCTAAATCATGAAGGACAAGATTTGCTATCACCATATCAAATTCTCCTGACAAAAAATGAGATAAATCCTCAAGAGAAGTATGATAGTAAACAATTCCTAATGGATTTTTTATCTCCTGATTCTGGGCTAATTTTAATAGTTTTTCGGAAAGATCTACTCCCACTACTTTCGCACCACGCCGCGCTAACTCTCTGCTAATGAATCCCTCACCACAACCAGCATCTAAAATCTTTTTCCCGGAAATTTTCCCAACTAACTTAAAGAGTGCAGGATCACTTATGAAACGATGATGTATTGACCCTGTGCGTCTATCATACGCATATATATCAGCCACTCGATCCCATCCTTTGTTTTTTAGCTCATCAATTAAATTTTTTTTCTTGTCTTTAAATAATTTCATTCTTTCATTTTAACAAATTAAAAATAATTAAGTGCTATTTTGAAATAGAAATCAAATTGCGGGATGGTGAAAAGTGAATCCCAACTGATAGACTTGACATTTCTTTCAAGAATTACTTAACAATTTATTAATTCTGAATAAAATAATAAAGAGCTGTTCAAACTATCTTTATAATTTTCAATTTGTTTTTCGCAACCCAATCAATAAGTTTTTCTAAGCCCTTGTTAATATCAACCTTTGGCTTATATCCTAAAAGTTTTGAAATTTTTTTATTATCGCTTATAAAAATCCTTTGATCTCCTAATCTCCAGTCAGAGTAAGAGGTTTTAATCTCTTTTCCAAATTTTCTCTCTAATGTCGAAAGGAGCTCTATTACCGAGATAGAATTATTAGGACCACCGCCAATATTAAATATTTCCCCCTTAACTTTCTTAATATTTTTTGTTGCTAAATCCCAGACTGAAAAAAGGTCATCTACATACAATATATCTCTTGTTTGCTTACCGTCCCCAAATATAGTAATTTTCTTACCGAATAATGACGCTATTATAAACCAAGCTACCCATCCTTGATCTTCGACCCCGAACTGGTGTGGACCATATATACAAGATTGACGAAAAATAACAGTTGACAAACCATAAATTCTAGAATAATCCCGTACATACTGATCTGCAGATCCTTTTGAACAACCGTAAGCAGAATATAAATCAAGAGGATGTAATTCTGAAATTCCGTTTAGATTACGATAAAAATATCGTGTTTTACCTTCTTTGATGGATATATTTTGCAGTTCTCCGTACACTTTATTTGTCGATGAGTAAATTAATATTGCTTTGGGGTTTTTACGCCTGATGATCTCTAGTAGATTGAATGTACCCAGGAGGTTAACTTCAAAATCTTCCCGAGGATTTTTAATTGAGATGGTGACGGCGGTTTGTGCAGCCAGGTGATAAATTACATCTACCTGAGTAATCAGTCTCTCTAGTATTTGGGTATCAGAGCGGATGTCCGCTTCAATAATTGTCAGCCTTCTTTTATTATGCTTTTGAATAAGCCAGTTTATATTTAGACGAGACCCTTTCTTAGAGAAATTATCTACGATAAAAACTTTATTTCCTCTAGATAACAAGCAATCGGCGAAGTTAGTTCCTATAAAACCCGCACCGCCTGTAATCAGATATCTCATAGTTACTAAATAACAATTATAACACTAATTCTGTATAATTCGTATCAGAGAATAAAAATTATGCAAAAACAAAGGTGTCTTGTTGTTAGTAGCCCTTATTCTTGGGGAGGAGGAATAAGAACAATGGTAGACGAGGGCCTAAAGATGTTAAAGTCTTTAGGCTATAAAACCGATTTAGTTATGCCTTTGTACGCTAAAGAAAAAGGGAGTAATGAAATGAAGGGTAAAAGAATTGCTACAGCATTGTCTGTAAATTTTGATAAATACCCATTACTGCATCATCTTATATTTGGATTGAAATTAAAAAATCTCCGAGAAGAATATGATGCTGCCTTGGCTATAGTAGCTACTTCTCATACAGCGCTACCCCTTGTATTAAGCGGAAAGCCTTTCAGTATTTGGGTAGCAACTAGTTACGCAGATGAGTTGGAGGCAAAATTTAATTCTAGTTTGGGAGATAAAACTGCAAAGAGACTAAGAAATAGTATTCAATGGTGGTTTTTAGAAAAGATAGAAAAGTATGTCTTGAGAAAGGCTACAAGTATTCTAGCATTAAGTGATTATACCGCATCTAGACTTATCAAACTCGAACCTAGCATTAAGACAAAACTAGATGTATTTTATCCACCAATTAATACAAGGTTATTTTCCCCAGGAAAACTAACCCAGAAGGTCGAGGGACTATTAATTAATACTGGAAGAATAAATGATCCAAGAAAAAATACACGGTTGCTGGTTAAATCCTTCTCGAAAATTATAAAAATTTATCCCCAAGCTAGGCTCCTATTGATTGGAGATCAGCCGAATATCCATTTGACTAGACTCATAAAATCTCTTCAATTGGAAAGTTTCATCGATATTATTACGGAAAAACCACGAAGGCAAATAACAGACTATTTAAAAAAAGCGGAAGTTTTTGTAGCTACACCCACACAGGAAGGTTTAGGGATTTCCATTTTAGAAGCAATGAGTTGCGGGCTACCCGTTGTAGTAACTCGTTGTGGTGGACCAGAAACCATAATTAAAAGGAGTGGCGAAGGTATCCTTATTGACAATAACGAAAAAGATTTTTCAGAAGCAGTTATTAATTTATTGTCAAACAAACCTCTTAAAATAAAGATGGGAATTAATGAAAGAAATTATATCCGAAGAAACCTATCTTTTAGTTCGCAAAAAGAAAGATTAAAACTAGAGCTTAACAAGCAATATGAAGAACAGTAAGAAAATTTACCTATTAGATTTGGATTATTGCCTATATGATGTTAAAGATGTCTCATACTTGGTGAATACCCTTGAAATCAGGATTACTGATTGGCTTGCTGATAAACTTAGGTGTAGCTTTAAAGCTGCCGAAAAATGGAAGGTCAAGCTATACAAGGAATTCGGAGGAGCACCGCAATGCTTCGTAAAAGCATCACTCATTGAAAACAAAAAAGAACTTATAAATTGCATTAATTTCATTCATGATTTTAAGGTTCGTGGAGTAAATAGAAATATAAAATTAAGACAAAAACTTATAAAAATAGATGGGGATTTATATCTTTTCACAGATTCTTATGTCAAATATGCAAAACAGCTACTTGTAGCTCTGGGTATATCGGATCTATTTTCTGATATCATTGATATTTCAAAAGTTGGATATTCATTCAAGAACGAGATAGCTACATACATAAAAATATTTCGTTTACTGAATACATCACCTAATAAAATTATTATGATAGATGATTCTTTAGAAAATCTATTAGTTGCAAAAAAAATGGGAATTAAATGTTGTATTTGGGTAAACCACGGAGAGAAAAAACAGCCTCCTAACTCTTTGAGGTTTATTAATAGCATTATGGAGTTATAGAAAACTAAGCTTGGGGGTAGGAACTTTCAGGGTCGCCAAGATATCCTCTGATGATTACTAAATTCATAAACTTCTTAATATAGTAACGATGTTTAAATATCAAGAAATCATATTTACCCCAAACTGATCTGTGGGCTTCTAAATTGTGACCTCTCCATGAATATTGAACATATTTAGAAGGAAAGACAATTAAAATATAACGGCTTCTATAAATCAAATAATTAATCAGATTCTCCCCATCTGATTTCTTTAAATGCTCTAGACAGTCTCCAATTATTGCCATATCGGTAGTAAAATCAGGTCGATTGTCAAAAAAAGTTTCTATTTTAGTATGGTATACCTCATCATAGATTAATCTCAATTTAAACTTTTTAACATAAGAGACATCACCTTCTACTGCTATTATATATGAGTCAGGGAGAATTTTTTTAATCATCTTGCCATATTTTCCTGCTCCTGCACCAATATCTATATAATTCTTAAATTTATGTTTAAGAATGAAGTTTCCAATTTGTTTATCAAATGTTGAGACTGAATAAGGCATATCAATCTAAATAACTATCAATCAATGGTTTTAAATCATTTTGGAAAGAAGATTGATATTCTCTAAGATATTTCTTTGTCTCCCTGTCATTTAAATCTTCTGGTAAAAATCTAAAAGCATAATTCCGCTGTTTTAATCCTTTTATATACTTGAGATGATAGTGATATACTCCATCTAAACACAATGTTTTTGAAGAAGGTTTAAGGAAGCAATCGGAAACATTTTCGTATTCTCCCTTTTGATATTTCTGAAATTTTGTTAATACTCTAACGTGTGGATCTACCATTGGCACTCCATTCCAAGTCGCTTCATAGATATGTAAATAGTGCTTTTTATCAAAAATGTGATTACAAGTAATGGCGATACTATCATAAAGGAGGTCTTTAACAATCTTTTCGACAAATGGTTTGAGATTCCTACTTATGAGTTCGTCTCCATCTATAAGCACTAGAGCATCGGGGTTGAAATTATAAAAAACAAAATCAAGAAAAGTGTTTCGCACTTGCATCTCATGTTGTAAATCCCTAGAACCACTTGGAAGATAAGTAATCATAGAATGTCGGAAAAGCGGTTCTATCAAAGTAAGTTGTGGAATACTAAGTCTCCCTGATAAGGCCGACAGAATGTTTTTAGTATTATCAGTACTATGGTCATTGTAGATAACAATTTGATCCACCCACGATATTGAAGTAATCATAGATTCTATAAATAATTCGACATTTTTGATTATCGAAGCTGCTAATATCTTCATCTTAGTAAATTATAAAGATAATCATAGTTTAACGGATCTCCTAAAATTGTTGGGAAAAGGAGTGATTGATACAAACGGTGATAATCTCTAATAATCTTCTCAGGGTCAAAATTTTCTCGAAAAATCCTCTTACTTTCATTTCCCATTTTAATTCTGAGTTTTTTGGAATCTATTAATCTTCCAAGCAGTTTAGCAGTAGAATTAATATCCCCTGGTTTCACGGTGTAACCATTTACACCGTTCTTGACTTGAAAAGCTAGCCCACCCACATCTGTAACCAACACAGGCTTACTGTGAAACATAGCTTCTGTAATTGCTAAACCAAAGCACTCCATTTTCGATAGCATAACTATAACATCAGATTGCCTGTATATTTGTGAGAGATTCGTGTAGTCGATATTACCAGTAAAAATTATTTTATTTTCTAAATTGAGGTTTCTAACTAAACTTTGTGCTTCCAGAAAGTAGTTTTTTCTAATATTGGAGATACTGTCTGTGAACGATCTACCGCCTATGAAAACCAAATAAGAATTCTGGTATTTGTTGCTAATTTTTGAAAAAGCCTTTATTAATTGTATTTGATTCGATTTGGAATCAAAACGCTGAACACAAGTAACTACGGTTGCCCATTGTGGAATTTGTCTAAAAACATTAGGTAACTCTGCTACTCCACTCATGATATCTTTATCTATTATGGGCGGAAGAACTATTGATTTCTCGGGTCTTAATCCATATTTTATGGCAATCTCTGAATTTTGAGGAATAGAAAATATCATTTTATTAGCTTTATTACCATATCTAACAAGCCAACTAGCAATTGTTTTGTTTATATTATCAATTAATGGCGCATGCAAGCTAAAAATAGACGGCATATCTAATGGAATAGCCGATAATCCAAGCATGACCTGATAATCTTGAAAATGAACAAGATCTATGTTGTTATCAGAGATAACATTAAGTATGTGTTTTGAAAATAGCTCCGAACAAAAAACAAAATCTTTATAGCCTGGGACATCTTCAATTTTTTGATATTTAAATGACTTTAAACCATGTAGGTGCTGATATATTTCCTCTTTAAAAGATGCATAACCTTGAAATACCTTCTTGGGAATTTCTGACCGAGAGATTATATATTCTCTAATAGGATAACCTAAAGTCTCCGATACTGTTAAATGATTTGATATTTCAAAATGAATAGCATAAATTTTATAGTTAAGTTTTGCCAGATAATGAGAAAGGTTAAGGAGCAGAGTTGATACTCCACCAACTCCAGGATAGAATGATTGGCTTACAAACAAAATAGACCGTTTTTTATTTACACTAAAGTTTCTCATAGGCCTGTTTTGATTTCACGGTTGGCAAAAGTCTTATTCCACCATCACATAGATTATTATCAAGATGGTCTAATATTCCGCAAGCAACTGCTCTAGGACTATCTAAGCTTGATCTCAGAAATTTTTTAGCAAGCTCCTTCCCACCTATAGCATTTTTAATAATATTCGTTTTGATACCAGTCGGACAGACAAGAATAAATTTAATTCTATTTTCCTTAAATTCGGATACTAGTGACCTAAATAGTCCTGCAAGCCCTTCTTTAGAGGCAGAATAAACTGAAAAATTTGCGTGTCCAACTTTTATTCCAGCCAGAGAGCCTATTTGAACTATATATTTTTTACCCTTAGATCCAATCATTAGCGGTAATATCTTTTTTATTAATAAGATGGCGCTGGTCAGATTCACATCAATTACAGTTTTAATCTCTGAGTCAGTGAGACGAAGAAAAGGCTTATATGCCACAATTCCTACGGTATTAATTAGTAAGTCTATGTTGCTAAATATCTTGAGAGAAAATTTCGTTAATCTATCAATTTGGAGTGAATCAGTAATGTCCACTCTAAAAACATGTAGTTCTCCCCTAGATAAATATTCCTTTTTAATCTCCAAGAGACATTTTGTATCCCTACTAGCCGCTATCACTCCAGCTCCCCTATCTAACAATTCCTTAGTCACCTCCAACCCTAAACCAGAAGAGGCCCCAACTACTAAACAGTGACTTTTCTTATAGTTAAACAAGCTTTTCATCTCTCGTGTGAATTTTACGGATGAATTTCGCTGGCGAACCACCCCACAACTCTGCCCTTGGAATATCCCTAGTCACAGTCGAGCCAGCAGCCACCCACGAAAAATCGTTTACTTTTAAGCCCTTTTTACCAGCAACCAGTTTCGTACCATTCATAAGCCAGCAAAACTTACTGACACTAATACTTTGTTGAGTACCCATCAAGATTTCTTGCCAATTAGTTTTCTTGTCTTCCAAAGGATGATTATTAGTAATAAAGCTTACATTAGCACCTATTAATGTATAATCCCCAATCGTAATTTTTCCCATTCCAGCCATATCGGTTGATGCAGGAACTTTCACCCCTTTCCCAATTTCTATATTCTCTGGATACCAAACCTTTACTTTATAATGAACAACAGAACTTTTTCCTACTTTGGCACCAGCCAATTTTAACCAATAAGTGTATAGTTTCGACCAAATATCTGTAGGCATTTCACCCAAAAACCCTGACCACAATCTTGTATCTAACTCACAAAATAAGCGATATATCCAGCGAAATATTAGATGACCCATAATAGTTGATATTTTACCATTTTTACATTATTTTGTATAATGCAGTAAACGAGGAGGATATTGAAAAAAACTATATCTGAAAGAAATAATAACAGTTGGGACAACCATGAACTATGGCAATCACAAAATTTTCTAAGAAGACCAGAATTTGTGGGAAGTCTCATTGAAAGGACTATAATAAAAAACAGTGATCTTGTTGTTGAAATAGGTCCAGGAAAGGGTATAATCACCCATGAGTTGGCCAAAAGAGCAGGAAAAGTTGTTGCCGTTGAGGTAGACCCAAGATTAGCCGCTAGCCTTAAAGCCTCTTTTCAAGACACAAAAAATATCCAAATAATCGAGGCCGATTTCCTAAAATGGAGGCTTCCAGATAATCTTTATAAAGTCTTTTCCAACATTCCCTTTAACATGACTGCTGATATTATCAGAAAGCTTACCGAAGACAGAAATCCTCCTCAAGTGGCCTATCTTGTTATGCAAGACAAAGCAGCCTTTCGCTTTATGGGCAGACCCAAAAACTCCCAAACTTCAATTTTGATTACGCCATGGTTTGAAATACGAATAATTTCAAACATCGACAGACGTGAATTTATACCAATTCCCAACATAAATGCTGTTTTGGCTAAATTTGAGAAGAGAGAACAACCACTAGTAAAGGAAGAGTATCGACAAACCTTTAGGGACTTTGTCGTTTACGGCTACAATCAATGGCAACCAAATATTCTTGATGCCTTTAAAGAACTTTTTAGCCCAAGACAAAGAAGTATTTTAGAGAGAGAGTTAAAGATAAGAAACCTCAAACCTTCTGATTTAACAATCGAGCAATGGCTAAAATTATTCGAAACCTTCTTAAACTTCGTTCCTCAAGAAAAAAAAGATATTGTCCGAGGAACAGAAAGAAAATTAAAGGAACAACAAAAACGCTTGCAAAAATGGCACCGAACAAGATCTTACTAAGAAAGCTAAATTCAATAAAGAGGTTTAGATTTTACTTTAAAGTTGCGCCTCTGACGAAATTGATTTGATAATTCTGCTGTATTTGTCCCTCTTGGCTATAATCCTCATCTTTCTGGCCTCGGGCAGTTTGAAGCTAAACTTAAATTGTAAAGCTGGGACCGTGAAGCGTCTGTCCCCACCGATAAATTCATATTTTAGATTATATCTCTTAAGACAAAATATTATCTAGAAGATTTAGAACTTACTTCTCTTCTAATCTTTCTGATGACAACGGAAGATCCTCTTGATAAAAAGGGTTATTTGATCTCTGAATCGGGTTTTCTAAGGCTTTCAAAAGAACTTTGTTAATAAAATCCTTATCAGCAAATTTCTCTTTTTTTATCTCCGTCTCTTCGGCAGCAGAAACAATAATTTTTCCTTCTTTAGCTTCAGAGATAAAGATAATAACATGACAAAAACTATTACCATTAGTGGTTTTCTTTTTATCCCAACGAAATTCAGCTATATATTTATCTGGATAAACCATTCTTTCTTTTTCTTCTTTAAGAGGAGGAGTGATTATAAAATCGAATTTTTTTCTTTTGGCAACAAGTAACCTCCTCATTGATTCCACCAGAGAAGATTCTTTAAAGAGTTTTTCATCTTCTTCATAGGATTTTATCAGCTCAATCAAAGGATAATTGTTATCTTTTCTTTGAAAAACTTCTGGTTTCATTTTATTTAAAAAAACTGCCTTTGGGGCAGATTTGTTCTTACAATACTCTTTCCTTCAGTAAAAGTCAATTCCATTCATCCTTGATTGAAAAAAACCAAGGGAAAAGATATAATTGCACCTTAATGGAAAAAGAAAACAATAAACCTAGTCAAGACGAATATTTAACAACTGACGATGGTCGAAAAATCCATCAGAAATCAATCGAAGATATTGGGAGTGCTGGTAGCTCTTGGACTTCGGGAAAAACCCTAGGATTAGGTATTCCTGAAGTCATCCAGCCTAAACTTGTCGAAGGTAAACCGCCTGAAGAGTGGGTTAAAAAACCAAGAATGGGAAAGTCAGAAATTATTTATTGTACTTGGATGGGAGCTGGAGAAAAAGTTGACTTTAATTTTATCAAAAAACAAATTAAAGCTTTCCGTAAACTGGATATTCACCCTACTGTTTTTATTATCGATGCTGGCTGGACCGCTAGAGCTGGCGACTGGCTATCAACTGACAAGCAAAAATTCCCTGACGGGCTTGAGGAGGCAACAAAACTAATAAAAGGAAACAACATAAAACCTTTTTTGTGGTTAGCTCCTCTCCATGCCGAGAAAAATTCAGATTTAGCTAAAGAACACCCCGATTGGTTTATCCAGCATCATGATTATGATAAACCAATCTCTTATTGGTATAAAAATACTGCTTTTGGTAAAACTCACTATCTGTTGGACTTAAGGAAAAAGGAGACTGTTAATTACTTAGAAAAAGTTGCCCAAAAAGTCAAAAATTGGGGATTTGAAGGAGTCAAATTAGATTTTTTATCAAGTCTTTATCTTGTTGAAAATATGAGTCAAGAAGAAAAACAGCTGTTGACCCATAAAACAATGGCAATTTTTAAAGAGAAAGATTTAATCATTCTCGCTTCCGGTGCTCCTTTTAATGCCGCTATCGGTATCGCTGATCTTATCCGTCTTAGTAGCGACAGCGGATTGCCCAATCTACCTAAAAATATATTGGGTGAAGGAGTCAATAGCTATCTTGTCCGACACCACTTAAAAGGTGTTGAAAAAAACCGAAGACTAATTAGTAAATTCATAAATATTGACCCTGATATGTATTATTCAAATTCTGTTAGCAATAAAGATAAACAAAAGCTTAAAAAAGCTCAAATACTAAGTCTTTATAGAGCTGGTTGTTTAACTTTGGGTGATGATTTCAGCCGATTATCTTCTGAGGATGCTGTAACTATAAAAGAACTAATAACTAAATTCTATCGTGCGCAGAGACTACATCTAACAACTAAAGAGATGGTTCGAAAAAACTGTCTGGATAAATAATCTTTTCAAGATTCTTCTAATTCTTCTTTTTAATAATCGCCCCTTGCGAAGCATCTTCAATAACAAAACCTTTCGCTTCAATCTTTTTTCTTAATTCATCAGCCTCTTGCCAACGATTGGCTTTTCTTAAAATCTCCCTCTCTTCCTTCATTTTTTCAATTTCTTCAGGAATCTCAACTATTAGCTGGGATTTCTTCAACAAATCCAAACCTAGAACTTCATCAAAACTAATTATTAATTCAAATTTATCATAAGGCGGCAAATTAGATTTTGCCATTTTCCAAACAACAGCTAATCCCTCTGGCCAATTTAAATCATGGCTAATTTTCTCTTGAAATGACTGCCGAAAAGAATCAATTTTCTGCAAGTCATAATCAGAAATCTTTTCTCTCGGTTTTTTCGTTTGCCATGATTGGACTAAGCTGACTAATTTTTGATAAGCTGCTTGAGCTCCTTTTAAGGCTTCCCAAGTAAAATTTATCCCTTGACGATAGTGAGACGTCAGTACTAAATAACGAAAGGCAAGAGGCTCAAAACCTTTTTCAACTAAATCGGTGACTAAGATATTGTTACTCCCCAAGCTTTTACTCATTTTCTCGCCCGCAAAAACCAACCAACTATTGTGAAGCCAGTAATTAACCGCTTGATGACCGAAAGCGCCGTAGGCTTGAGCAATTTCATTGGTATGATGAACCGGAATATGTTCTATTCCCCCGGTATGAATATCAAATCTTTCCCCTAAATATTTAGTTGACATTGCGGTGCACTCAATATGCCAACCAGGGAAACCTTTCCCCCACGGGCTTTCCCACTGCATTAAATGATTTGGTTGATTGGTCACCCATAAAAGAAAATCCCAAGGGTTTTTCTTTTCCAAATCAATCTCAACTCTGGCTCCTGGTTTTTGCCTTTTCAAATCAAGTTTGGCAAATTTAGCATAGTCAGAAAACTTAGAAGTCTCAAAAACCAAACCGGTTTTTGTTTTGTAAGTAAAACCGTTTTTCTCTATTCTTTTAATTAAATCTATTTGTTCTTGAATATGTTCGGTCGCTCTGGCTAAAACATCAGGTTGATGAATATTTAATAAATCAAGACTATGGGTAAACTGTTTAATATATTTCTCTGCCAATTGCCAAGGAGTTAAACCTTCTCTTTTGGCTCCCTTTTCCATTTTATCTTCACCGCTATCCTCATCAGAAGTCAGATGACCAACATCGGTGATATTCATCACCCATTTAACCTCAAAGCCCGAATATCTTAAAAAACGAACCAAAGTATCCCACTGAAGATAGGCATACAAATGACCTAGATGCTGGTTCCAGTAAACCGTCGGCCCACAGGAATAAATGCCGACAAAACCGGGTTTAATTGGTTTGAATTCTTCTATTTTTCTAGTCGCCGTATTATAAAGCTTAATCATCCGCCAACTCTTTTCCCAGCAGTTTCCGGCTGGGCTTGCTGTTGAGCCGTTTTAATTCTTTTACCCCAAAAAGGCAAGCCTCTCTTGGGCTTAGGAGTAATTTCCATCATTTCTTGCTCTTTTTGTTTTTGCTCTTCTTTCTCTTTCTGCTCGTATCTTTTTTCCATCTCTTCCTGTCTTTTTTGAGTCAAAGCTTTAATTTCTCCTTCAATCTCCTGAATTCTTTTTTTAGCCCAAGTTTCATCATCAACTTTCTTCTGTTGTTGCCCAACATTTTCCTCCTCTAACTCTTCCCTATCTGTTTCTTGAAAAGATAATTTTTCATTTTTTGAATCAGGTAACTTCTCTTCTGAAGACTGCCTTATCTGACGCAGTAGTTGTAAGCTTGGTTTCGTAATTCTGGTCATCAGCTTAATATAACATTTTTTCTTAATAAAATTAAGAGTTTTACTAAAACTTGACAATCAGTAATTTAATTGATAATATTGACCTATAATAAATTAGCTAGAACGTTAGCGTTTTAGTTTTAAATTTAGATATTTACCAACTTCATTAAGAAGGAGGTGGTGCACCTTGAAAGTTTAAATGCTCTTTTGTTTCTTATTTTATCTGGACGCCGAAGTAAAACTATGACAAAAAAAGAATGGAGGAGAAAAAATGGTAAGCAATAATAATGTAGTCCCTGAAGAAAACATTATCGAAGACAAGGAAGGATTAATTTCTGATCTTAAAAAAGATAGGGCTGATCTCTTTGAAAGTCTTCGTTATGAAACTGATTTTGCCGACAAAGCAGCACTTAGAAGCAGTATCTATGAAATCAATAACCAATTAATAGCTCTTCAAGGTCATGTTTAAGAAAGGATCTGAAAAAGAAACAAATTAAAATTTTTTGCAAAAAATTTTGGATTTTAAGCATTTTAGACTTAAGGGCAATAAAAAGGGGAATAAACACCAATGCTTTTTTTAGTCAAAAACTAAAAAAATAAAAATTATTCCCCTTTTTCTATGGCTAAAACTCTTTTCTTCCCTCTAAAGCTCTAGCTAAAGTAATTTCATCCGCATATTCTAAATCAGCTCCGGTTGGTAAACCCTGACCTA
>CAZQCJ010000007.1:0-3257 GCA_964591885.1 uncultured Gammaproteobacteria bacterium | reverse complement strand
CTTCTCGCCTGATAATCAGTGCAAGTGGAAACAGAGTGGGTTTCTCGATAACGCTTCTCAAAAGGAAACCAGCAATTAAGATCGTACTTTCTGGCAGCCGGATAGCCTAAATCACCGGCACACATTTTTGTAACCTGATAGGGAATTTCTAGCTTTTGGACAATCTTTTCCTCCATGGAAAGTAAATAATCATGCTCTTTTTGGTCATCCTTTTCCTGGGACTTAATAAAAGAAATCATTTCTAATTTATCAAACTGATGAACCCGAAAAATACCTCGGGTATCTTTACCATAAGAACCAGCCTCGCGACGAAAACCAGAAGAAAAACCAACATAATGCAAGGGGAGTCTCTTTGACTCAAGCGTCTCATCTTTATGTATGGGAACCAAAGCGTGTTCAGCTGTTCCAACTAAAGCCAGTTTATCTTTTTCCAAAAGATACATATCTTCAGAACCGCCACCTTCCATATAACCTAAGCCTTTCATCGAATCCAAAGAAATTAAAGAGGGGGAAACAACAGGAATAAAGCCTTCTTTTATTAACAAATCTAAACCAAAACTAATCAGGGCAAATTCCAGCAAGGCTCCTTCATTTTTCAAGTAACCAAAACGGGTGCCGGAAACTTTAGCGGCCGTTTTCGTATCAACAATATCTAGAAATTCACCTAACTCCGAATAACTTTTAATTTTAAAGGGAAATTTAGTTGGCTCGCCCCATTTTTTAATTTCGGTATTTTCCGATTCATCTTTACCCTGAGGGACATCATCAGCCGGTAAATTGGGTATTTGATAAAGAAGTTCTTTTAATTCCGTTTCAGCTTTACTTAATTCCGGTTCCAGTTTTTTCAACTTCTTTTTAATTTCTTTACCTTTTTTAATATCTTCTTTACCAAGTTTGTTTCTTTCAGCCCTTAGGCTTTCGGTTTTACCAATTAAATCACGACGGATTTCATCGATAGTCAAAACCCGCTCGATTAATTCCGGGTCGAAGCCTTTATTCTTAACTCCCTTTTTAACTAAATCTTTATTTTCTTTAATAAAATTAATATCAATCATTTTTTATTTGAGCTAGTGAAAACAAGCTTTGTTTATTTTTCCGGTCGCAAAGTCGGAAATAAAATAACATCGCGAATATTTTGACTGTTAGTTAATAGCATTACTATTCTGTCAATGCCAATTCCCAATCCCCCCACGGGTGGCATCCCGTACTCCATCGCCTCCAAAAAGGGCTTATCCATCGGATGAGCTTCCTGATCACCAGACTTGGCTGCTTTTACCTGCTGAGTAAAAAATTCCTTTTGAATTAAAGGGTCATTTAATTCACTATAGGCGTTGCCAATTTCCATTCCAGCAATATAGGGTTCAAATCTTTCAATTAAAGTTGAATCGTTCTCCTTTAATTTGCATAAAGCTGTCGTTTCTTTGGGAAAATCATAAACAAAAGTCGGTTGAATCAAATGAGGTTCAACTAATTCAAATAAAGTCGCTATTGCAACTCCACGGTTAAAACCAGCTGCCATACCGGTTAAGGTCGGCTTACTTTCCACTGTCAATTTATTTTTTTTAAGCAGAGATTTAATCTCCCCATCCGATAATTTATCAACATCGACTTTAACATATTTTTTTAAAGCTTCTTTCATTGTTATTCTAGCCCACGGTGGCTTAATATTAATTTCTGAATCACCGAAATTAAACTTGTCAGTTCCTAAAACTTTTTTGGTTACCCAGAAAAAAAGATTCTCGGTTAATTTCATCATCTGTTCATAATCAGCATAAGCCCAATAGCATTCCATCATGGTAAACTCCGGATTGTGAAAACGATCAATTCCTTCGTTACGAAAATCTTTATCAATCTCATAAACTTTTTCAAACCCACCAATTAGTAATCTTTTTAGATAAAGCTCATCAGAAATTTTTAAGAAAAAATCGTAATCTAAAGAATTATGATGAGTTTTAAAGGGACGGGCTGCGGCCCCACCATAAATTTCTTGAAGAGCAGGAGTTTCTACCTCTAAAAAGCCCTCATTATCAAGAAATTCCCGTAGCTGACTAATAATTTTGGCTCTTGTTAGAAAAACCTTTTTGGCTTGAGGATTCATTAATAAATCCAAATATCTTTTTCTATATCTTTCTTCGATATCTTTCAAGCCATACCAGCTTGAAGGCAAAGGCCGTAAAGATTTAGCTAAAAGCTGAAAATTTTCAACTAGAATTGAAGTTTCACCAGCAACAGTTTTAAAAACCTTACCTTGGACAGTCAGAAAATCACCAATATCTAAATTAATCAGAATTTTCCCGCTGTCTTTAAAAAGATTTTCTTTCTTAAAAACCAGTTGTACTTTGCCTGACTCATCAATTAAGTCCATAAACTGAATCGCCCCATGGCCACGAATAGCTTTTAATCTTCCCGCTACCGCTACTTCCTTATCCATCATTTCTAAGACATGGGCAATTTCTTGCTTGCGTAAACATCTAGCGGGATAAGGATTAATCTTTAGTTCTTTGATCTTTTTAAGTTTTTGGAGACGAATATTTTTTAACTGATCAAGTGGCTGCGTCATTAAGCAAAGTTTAACACAAAAAAGAAGGCTTCTCAATCAATTTTACTAATCGTGTAAACAATTTTTCCGGCCGGGGCTTGGACTTCAACTTTTTCGCCAATTTTTTTACCTAACAAAGATTGTCCTAATGGTGATTGATGAGAAATTTTAGCTTGGGCCGGATCAGCCTCCCACTCGCCAACTAAATGAAAAATATTCTCTTTACCGATGTTTTTGACCGTAACCTTACAACCAAGCTTAACCTCTTGGCAATTATTATGATCCTCATCAATTATCATCACCCTGTCAATCACCTCCTGAAGCTCGTCAATACGTTCATCAACAAAAACTAATTCCTGTTTAGCTTGAGTATATTCAGTTTCTTCAGTCATATCACCGGTTTTTCTTGAAGAAGCCAAGCGTTCAACTATCTCTGGTCTTTTAACATTAACCAGAAGATTTAATTCTTTCTCAATTTTTTCCAAACCTTCTCTGGTCAGGGGGATCTTGTTGTTTTGATTATTCATAAGCTTTAATTAATAAAAATACTTATTAAAGATAAAATCTTACTCCTTTAAATAAAATATGTCAACATCAATAAAGAGTAGAAAAATAGGGCTAAAAAGAATATAATATAAACTCATTAGGCCCCATCGTCTAGAGGCTTAGGACACTAGGTTCTCATCCTAGAAACTCCGGTTCAAATCCGGATGGGGTC
>CAZQCJ010000006.1:0-7465 GCA_964591885.1 uncultured Gammaproteobacteria bacterium | reverse complement strand
TGAAATAATTGTGGTTGATAATGGCTCAACTGACGGTTCATTGGCCATGGTAGCCAAAGAATTTCCCCAAGTAAAGTTGATCAAAAACAAAAAAAATCTTGGTTTTGGCGCTGCCAACAATCAAGGAATGAAAATGGCGACCGGTGATTATCTTTTGCTTTTAAACTCCGATACAATTGTTAAAAACCAAGCGCCCTTGAAAATGGCGGCTTTTTTAGCCAAGAATCCAGGAGTTGGAGCAATTGGCTGTAAATTACTGAATCCGGATAATTCCCTTCAGCCGTCAGCTGGCCCTTTTCCTAATTTGAGAATAAGTTTTATCATGCTTTTTCTTGAACACTGGCTGAATGATTTAGTCCGTTTTTCTTTTCAGGAAACCAAAGAAGTTGATTGGGTAATGGGGGCAGCTTTAATGGTTCGTCGGGAAGTAATGGAAAAGGCTGGTTGGATGGATGAGAGTATTTTTATGTATATGGACGAAGTTGAATGGTGTTATCGAATCAAAAAAGCCGGCTTTAAAGTTGTTTTTTACCCCGAAGCAACCATCATTCATTTCTTTGGTGGTAGCTCTAAGACTGGCCGTCAGGACCCGATTTTAAATATTTACCGCGGCTTACTTTACTTTTACCAAAAGCATTATTCTAACTGGCAGCTAAAGATTCTTCGCCTCATGTTAAAATTAAAAGCAAGAGGAGCTTTAACTTTAGGTTGGTTAACAAATAATCATTATCTCAAAGAGACTTATGCTGAAGCGCTTAAAATCATTAAAAATTAATTTCCTTTCTTTAGGGGTTATCGCCTTACTGCTTTTTATCCCTATTTACCCGAAGTTTCCGACATTTAATGTGGCCGGGACTTATGTGGCGATTAGGGCCGAAGATTTTATGGTCGCTTTTGTTTTGCTGCTTTGGCTAATTAATCAAAGCCGCCAGGGCTTTCCGACTTTAAAAGACAGAGTTGGCAAACTGATTCTTCTTTATTGGGGGGTTGGTTTCCTTTCTTTGTTAAGTGCTCTTTTAATTACCAAAAACATTACTCCCCATATTGCCTTTTTGCATTTTCTCAGAAGAATTGAATACATGTCTTTGTTCTTTGTGGCCTTGGCTTCGGTGAAGTCGATGAAGAATGTTAAGTCTTACGGCTGGGTTCTTTTTCTGGCCACCTTGGGGATTGTTGTTTACGGCCTGGGGCAGAAGTTTTTCGCTTGGCCGGTAATCTCGACCATGAATGAGGAATTTTCCAAAGGAATGCTTTTGCAATTAAGCGAATGGGCAAGAATCAATTCGACTTTTGCCGGCCATTATGATTTGGCGGCTTTTATGGTTTTGATTTTGGCCGTGACTGCTGGTTTTTTCTTCGGCTTGAAAAACAAAATTAAGAAAATCCTGATTCTCTTAAGCGGTCTTGCCTCTTTTTACATTTTGATTTTAACTGCTTCGCGTGTTTCCTTTGTTGCCTATTTGATAGCCATAACCTTTATTCTGGTTAGTTTAAAAAAATATTGGTGGGTAGGGCCGGTTTTGGCTTTTAGTTTAATGGGGATGCTCTTTTCGCAGGAAATTAGCCAGCGTTACGCTTTAACTTTTAATATTGATCTTTCTGCCTTGTCCAGCAAAATTCAGAAGAAACCGCAAAAGGAACAAGTTTTCTTAGTGCCCACTCCTTTGCCAGAGCCGACAGAGGAAGTTGTCGAAGAAATCGAGGAAGTTGAGGAGTTGGAACCAAAGCCAACGGCAAAAGTACGTGAAGTTGAAGAATGGCAGCCAACAGCCGAATTGTCAGTTGAATATTCCAGCGGGATCAGATTTGACGTTGAATGGCCCCGTTCTTTACGGGCCTTTGCCAAAAATCCTTTTTTGGGAACCGGCTATTCTTCAGTAACTCTGGCTACGGATAATGATTATTTAAGATTATTGGCAGAAACCGGTTTATTGGGTTTTCTGGCTTTCTTTCTGATCTTTTTGGAAATCGGAAAACAGGTTTTCCGTTTTGCCAGAAACAGTTATCCGGGGTTGAGAAAGTCTTTAGTTATGGCTTTGTCTGGGGCTGCCCTGGGCTTTCTGGCTAACGCTGTTTTTATTGACGTTTTTGAATCTTCGAAAATTGCCTTTGTCTTTTGGCTTTTAATGGGAATTTTGGTTGGAATGATAAAATTAAAGAAAGAAAATGCTTAAAAAGTTCTGTTTTATCTATTTTTGTCTTGGTTTAGTAATGGTTCTGGCCTTAGTTCTGCGTCTTTACAAGATTGATATTCCTTTGGCTGATCATCACTCCTGGCGTCAGGCTGATACGGCGGCCGTGGCCCGCAACTTTGTTAAGGAAAAATTTGATTTTTTTCATCCGCGGATTGATAATATGGCACCCTTAAGGCCAGGAACTCTTAATGAGCAGCGTTACTTTTTAGTTGAGCCGCCTTTTTACCAAGCTGTGGTAGCGGGTTTTTACCGCTTGTTCGGGGTTAAAGAAAGCCTAGCTCGGTTGGTTTCAATCCTTTTTTCTTTAGGAGCTTTGGTTTTTCTGTTTTTACTGGTTTCTCGTTTGGTTAATAGCTGGGTAGGTTTACTCTCTGCCTTTTTTATGGCGGTTTTACCTTACAGTATTTTTTATTCAAGGGTAATTATGCCCGAATCAATGATGCTTTTTGCCGCTTTAGGGATGCTTTGGTTTTTTTGGCTCTGGCTCGAAAAAAAGAAAAACGGCCTCTATTTCTGGGTAGTAATTTTTACTGCTTGGGCCTTGCTAATGAAAACTTTTCCTTTGTTTTTAATTCTGCCGATGCTTTATCTGGTTTGGCAGAAATACAAATGGGGTTTTTATAAAGAAAAGAAATTATGGCTATTATTGATTTTATCTGTTTTGCCGCTTTTGGCTTGGCGGTTTTGGATTTCCCATTTCCCAGAGGGGATTCCGACCAATATTTGGCTTTTTAATGAAGGAGGGATTCGTTTCCGGCCGGCCTTTTTCCGCTGGATTTTTGCCGAAAGAATTGGCAAGTTAATTTTAGGCTACTGGGGAATCTTCCTTTTTGCTTTGGGTTTGATTTTAAGACCAAGTAAAAAAGAAGGCTGGTTTTTCCATCTATTTTTCTTATCTTTTCTGATTTATGTTTCGGTTTTTGCTTTTGGCAATGTGACTCATGATTATTATCAAATTCCTTTTATTCCCATTGCCTCTGTTTTTTTAGCCAAAGGGGCTTGGTTTCTTTTAACAGCTCCAAAACAATTTTTTAGAAGGAGCCTTTGTCTTTTGCTTCTGGCAGTTTCTTTTGTTTTCATGATTGGTTTTTCCTGGTTTGAGATAAGAGGGTTTTACCTGATTCAGGGCGGAGTTGATGTTGCCGGCCAGGCGGTAAACGAGCTAACTTCTAAAGAAGCTCTGGTTTTAACCGGTGACTCCAATGACGTAACTTTGCTTTACAATACCAACCGTCATGGTTGGACCGGCGGTTATGCTTCTTACTTTCCCAATAGTCAGGAAACTCTTGAAAAAATTAGAGAAATGGGGGGAACAGTTTACGTTACCACTCAATTTGAACCCGCTTCTGATTTTGGCCAGTATTTACTGAAAAACTACGAAGTTCTTAAGCAAACTGACCAATATATTATCTTTTCGCTATGAAAGTTTTAATGCTGACTCCTTATTTGCCCTATCCGCCGTCATCCGGTGGTCAAGTCAGGTCATATAATTTAATTAAGAATCTGGCCAAAGACCACCAGATTACTCTTTTTTCTTTAATTAAAAACGATAATGAACTGAAATATGTTAAAGAGCTGGAAAAATTTTGCCGGAAAGTTGAGATTTTTAAACGTTCAGAAAATCCCTGGACTTTAAAAAATATTCTGCGAACCGGTTTTAGTTTTTACCCCTTTTTGGTAATTAGAAATTTAGCTTCGAAAGAAAAAGAGGCAGTGGAAAGAGAATTAAAAGAAGAAGATTATGATTTAATTCACGCGGAAACTTTCTATGTCATGCCTCACATTCCTAAAACTAAAGTCCCGATTCTTTTGGCAGAACAGACAATCGAGTATCAGGTTTATCAGCATTATGTTCAATCCAGATCTTTTTGGCTCCTGAAACAGCTTTTGGATATCGATGTGGCCAAGATTAAATTTTGGGAAACCAAGTTTTGGCAGAAAGCCAATAAAGTGGTGGCTGTTTCTGGCTCGGATAAAAGAAAAATGCAAAGTTTGGTTAAAGGTTTGGATGTTGATGTTGTTCCTAACGGCGCTGGAGAGGATTTAGTTTCCCTTTGGCAAAAAGATAAGGAAACATCTCAAATCATCATTCTTTTTCAGGCTAATTTTCTCTGGCTGCAAAATACCGAAGCTGCTTTTGATTTAGTTAAAAAGATTTTCCCTTTAATAAAGAAGAAGCTTCCTCAAGCAGTTTGCCGAATTGTTGGCCAGGAAGCTCATCAGAAATTGGCTAATCTTAGAAGTAAAGGAGTTGAAATAATTGATTTAAGGAATGATGATATTGAAGGAGTTAAAAAAGCTTATCGTCAGGCTACAATCTTTTTAGCTCCTTTAAAAGGACCAGGCGGGACCAGATTAAAGATTTTAGGAGCAATGGCGGCTGGGGTGCCGGTAGTAACAACCCCAGTGGGTATTGAAGGCATAGAAGCTAAGAGTGAAGTCCATGTTTTAGTTAGGGAATCTGAAAAAGAACTGGCGGAGACAGTAGTTGAGCTGATTAAGAATAAGAAACTTTATCAGGAAATCAAACAAGCAGCCAGAGCTCTTATTGAAAAGAAATATACTTATAAAGCGATTGCAACTGTTTTAGATAAAATTTATCGTCAGCTGGGGAGTTATGGAAAGAATTGATTTATCCATTATTATTGTTAATTACAATACCAAAGATTTTTTAAAGAAATGTCTAGAAAGCCTTTATCCGGCAATAGAAAAAACTTCTTTTAAAACAGAAGTCCTGATTGTTGACAATGCTTCTAGTGATGATTCGCCTCAGTTTCTTAATTCCCTAAAAAAGCCTTATCTTAAAGTAATTATTAGCCAAAAGAATCTTGGTTTTGCCAAAGCCAATAATTTAGCTCTTAAAAAAGCCCAAGGTCGTTATATTCTCTTTTTAAACCCCGACACTCTTGTTCTCCCTGAAACTTTATTAGTAATGATGAAGTTTATGGAGGAGAACCCAAAGGTGGGAGCAGCAACTTGCCGGGTGGAGCTTACTGACGGCCAGCTCGACCAGGGTTGCCATCGGGGTTTTCCAACAGTCTGGAATGCTTTTTGTTATTTTAGTGGTTTAGGGAAACTTTTTCCTAAAAGTAAAATCTTTGCTGGTTATTCTTTAAGCTACTTGCCTTTGGATAAAATTCATGAGATTGATGCCGGGGTCGGGGCTTTTTTGATTGTTCGCCGTCAAGCCGGTGAACCCTTGGCTTGGTTTGATGAAGATTATTTTTGGTATGGGGAAGATTTGGATTTTTGTTACCGTTTGAAACAAAAAGGCTGGAAGATTATGTTTGTCCCAACAACCAAAATTATTCATTGGAAAGGAGTTGCTTCCGGGATAAAGAAACACAGCCAGAAGGTAAGTCCGGCTAAAAAGCAGACAAAAATAAAAGCAGCTAAAGCTTCGGTAAAGGTCATGCAAACCTTTTTTGAGAAACATTATCAAGATAAATACCCGCGTTTTATTTATTGGCTGGTAATGCTAGGGGTTAAATTATTAGAGAAAATAAGATTAGCAAGAATTAAATAAGAATTAAATAAGAATTAAATAAGAATCTTGCCTTTAGTGAGAACCTTTTTTCTAAAAAAATGAGAATAATTATTGACGCTCGTCTTTATGGTCTAGAAAATGCCGGCATTGGCCGTTATCTTATCAATTTAATTAATCAAATCAAAAAGATTGATAAGCGAAATAATTATTATTTGCTTTTAAGAAAAAAATATTTTAGAGAACTAAATATCAAAAGCAAAAATTGGCAGAAAGTTCTTGCTGATTACCCACATTATTCTTTTCAGGAACAAATCCTTCTCCCACTCCAATTAATTAAACTGAAACCAGATTTGGTTCATTTCCCTCATTTTAATGCACCGCTTTTTTATTTTGGCAAATATGTGGTAACTATTCATGATTTGATTAAGCATGAATCCAGGGGGATGGGGACAACAACTCGTGCTCCTTGGTTTTACTGGTTAAAGCACCAGCTTTATCTTTTTTTGGTTAAGAAAGTTGTTAAAAAATCATTGATGGTTATTACTCCGAGTTATTTCTGGAAAGAAGAATTAATAAAACGCTATAACTTACCAAAAGAAAAGATAGCAGTGACTTATGAGGGAGTTGATGAATGTCTTTTAAAGAAACAAACAAAAGTTAAGCCAGAAGAAATTCTTAAGAAATATAAAATCAGAAAGCCTTTTGTTATTTATACCGGTAATCTTTATCCCCATAAAAACATTGAAAGATTAGCTGAAGCAGTGGGGAAATTTAATCAAGATTTAAAATTAGTGATTATTTGTGCCCGCAATGTTTTTTATGAAAAATTTTTAATTAAGATTAAAAAAATGGGGATTACCAAGTCAGTTAATTTAGTTGGTTTTGTTCCGGATGAAGAAATAAGCGCGATTTATCAAAAAGCCGAAGCTTTTGTTTTCCCTTCTTTATGGGAAGGCTTTGGCTTGCCGGGGCTAGAAGCCATGAGTTTAGGCTTGCCGGTTTTGGCAGCCAGAGCTTCTTGTTTGCCGGAAATTTACGGAGAAGCCGCTTTGTATTTTAATCCCTATAAAACAGATGATTTGGCAGAAAAGATTAAAAAGATTAGAGTGGACAAAAAATTGCGCGAAGAATTAATCAAAAAAGGCTATGAGCAAGTTAAGAAATACTCATGGAAGAAAACAGCTAAGGAAACGTTATCGGTTTATGACTCTTTTAAATTTAAATAAATATTAAATATAATAAATAAAGATTAATGAAAGTAGCGTTGGTTTATGACCGGGTTAATAAAATTGGCGGAGCCGAAAGAGTTTTAGAAACTCTTCATGAAATTTGGCCAAAAGCGCCTTTGTATACCGCTGTTTATTATTCCCCTGGAGCTCCTTGGGCTAAAGAATTCAAAGTCATTCCTTCTTTTTTAAACAGATTTCCTTTAGCCAGGAAACATCATGAAGCTTATCCCTGGTTAACGCCAATGGCTTTCGAAAACTTTGATTTTTCTAATTTCGATTTAGTTATTTCCGTGACCAGCGCCGAAGCTAAAGGAATTATCACCAAGCCTAAAACCAGACACCTTTGCTATTGTTTGACACCAACTCGTTATCTTTGGAGTGGCTATGAAAATTATTTTAAAAATAAAAGCTTCCGTTTTTTAAGCAAACCAATAGTGAATTATCTTAAGCAATGGGATAAAATTGCCGCCCAAAGACCGGATACTTATTTGGCTATTTCCCAAACAGTTAAAAAAAGAATTAAAAAATATTATCAAAGGGATTCGCAGATAATT
>CAZQCJ010000005.1:0-3429 GCA_964591885.1 uncultured Gammaproteobacteria bacterium | reverse complement strand
CTATATTTAGGAGATTTTTATTCTGTCACAAAGAAAGAGCCTAAAGAATTAACCGTGGCCGTTAAAATATTGTCTTCTATTTCAACATCCTCTTGTTTATTAGAAGAACTGCCGTCAAACAAAAATAATTTCGCTAAAGTTGAAGGCTCTAAGAGATTGATGGTTAAAAGCGAACTCTTAACTGAAGAGGAACCAGCCGTAAAAACACCATAAGGCTCAACCATAACTTTTTCCTCAACTTCTTCTGGCAAGCCAATCGTTGACATTGTTATATAAAAAGTACTGGCATTAAAACTACCAGCCAGCTTAAAATCTCCGTCTATTGAGCTTAATTCTTCATCGCCTTGCTGTAAATGAAAATCTGTTTCAAATTTTCTGGTGCCTTCTGCTCCGCGGAAACGTAAAGTCAAAGTCCCTTGTTCGACTCCTTCATCATATTTACAAACATCTCTTGAACATGTTCCTAAAAGAAGCTCACGAGAAACTTCGGTTTCACCTGAAGAAAGTTCAATAGAACCAATAGCGCCACGCGATAAACCCTGGCTTTCATAAACCAATTCATATTCAATCGTTTCGGCATTTTTAATGCGGCTTATTTCCATGGTAAACTCTTTGCCGTCAACTCTAGGAATTAAAGCCACATAAGGCCGCTCTGCTAAAGGTGTTTCTAAAGTTGTTTGTTGCTTTTCTGACCCTGTGTCCGTTGTTTCTGTCTTTTGCCTAGCTTTTAGCAAAAAAATCCCCCCTATAATCAAAAGAATTCCGATAATAGGCAGGATAATGGTTAGTTTTTTCTTCATAATTAGATCCTCATCAATCAAGCTTTGTTCAATTTAGTTTGGAAAAATTCTTTTAATTTGTCAATGGCTATTCTTTCCTGTTTCATCGAATCCCGATCTCTGACTGTTACTTTCTTGTCTTCTAAAGTTTCGAAATCAACAGTAATACAGAAGGGTGTTCCTGCTTCATCTTGTGAATAATAACGCTTGCCGATATTCCCCCGGTCATCCCAGGCCACATTGAAAAATTTTCTCAAATCATTGTAAATTTCTTTGGCAACTTTTACTAATTCCGGTTTATTCGGTAGCAGTGGGAAAACCGCTATCTTAAGCGGGGCGATTTTCGGATGAAGAGAAAGAACAATCCTCTTTTCCTTTTTATTCTTTTCTTCATGATAAGCCTCGCTTAGCAAAGCTAAAGCAATCCTCTCAATCCCCACTGACGGTTCAATAACAAAAGGGTAAAATTTCTTCCCCTCTGTGTCCTGAAAGCGTAAATCTTTGTTGGAAAATTTAGCGTGATTTTTCAAGTCAAAATCAGTCCGGTTGGCTATTCCTTCTAATTCAGCCCAGCCAAAGGGAAAACGATACTCGATATCAACTGTTCTTTTGGAATAATGGGCCAAAGATTTTTTGGGATGTTCGAAAAAACGAAGGTTCTTTTTGCTGATACCTAAATCTAAATACCAGTTAAGCCTTGCCTTTAACCAATAGTCAAACCATTTCTCATCCTCTTCCGGCCTAACAAAGTATTCCAATTCCATCATTTCAAATTCCCGGTCACGAAAGATAAAATTACCCAGGGTTATTTCATTTCTAAAACCTTTGCCGATTTGGGCAATACCAAAAGGCATTTTCGGCTGAACAGTATCAACGACATTAGCAAAATTAATAAAAATTCCCTGGCAGGTTTCTGGCCGCAGATAAGCTTTGTTAGCCGTTTCTTTAGCTGAACCAATAAAAGTCTCAAACATTAAGTTAAACTGTTTAACTTCAGTTAATTCCCCTTTACATTCAGGACATTTTTCACTTCTAAGCTGGTCAGCGCGGAAACGTTTATGACAGTTTTTACATTCTCTTAGCGGGTCATTGAAGGAAAGAGTATGGCCGGAAGCTTGCCAAACTTTGGGATTATGAATAATAGTTGAATCCAAACCAACAACCTCCTCACGTAACTGAACCATTGTTTGCCACCACCAGTTTTTAATATTCTTTTTAAACTCAACGCCCAGAGGACCAAAATCCCAAAAGCCGCCAATACCTCCATAAATTTCTGAAGAGGGAAAAACAAAACCGCGCCGTTTGCACAAACTGACAATTTTCTCTAAGTTATCCATCTTGTTTTCACTATGACTGTCTTTAAAAAGCTAATCTCTTTTCACTATAATCTATTCAGGCTTTGCCGTCAATTTAAAAATATTTTAAGATTTTGGGGCTGTTAAGATGTTTTTCAATAATGCTTTCAATGTAAGACTTTAAACTCCCTTGAGTCTTTTGTAGAACTTCCGGAACGCCAAAACCTAATTCGTGAAGAATTTTTTCTTCAAACTCTCTAACCAAACGAGAGTCTGGCAAAACCCCCATTTTCAGAAAACTTTGCCGTAGAAGGTCAAAAACCAGTGGATGAGGTTGGTTGTCAGGGGTTAGTTTATCAACCAACTCACAAAAGTAGTAAGCCAAAGCAATTTTACTTAAATCTTTCCGCCACTTTTTAAAAAGATTGACTGTTTGAGCTTCAGTAATTAAATCCATGTTTTTACCTTTAACTAAAAAGAGAATGCTCTGGTTGAATAATTCCAAGCTGCCGGCTTTGCGACTGGAAAGTTTGCGAACGCCTTTAGCCATGACTCTGATTTTGCCGTAGTGCTTGGTGAAGATAGTTAAAATACGGTCAGCTTCTCCGTAGTTGCTCCTTTTAAGGATAATCCCTTCTGTTTTAAAAGTTCTTAGTTCACGCATGAAATGAAACTTCGTTTTAAAACTTAATTTCGCGGTCAGTTTTTAATTCGAAGGTTTCCTCCTGACCATCAAAGCTAATCACATTTTCATAACCATAAGTGCCAGGCTGCTTCTGGATAAGAATTTTATAAGGATTGCTTTTATCATATTTAAAAGGCAGTTCATATTTAAAAACCAGTTGCGCCTTGCCTTGAGGTCTTAAAGGCGATTGGTCGCCGTAAAAAGCTTCAAAAACAGTTTTTCCCAATTCTTCATAGGTCTTGGCTTCAATTTCCGAGCCTTTAACCTCAATTAATTTGCTTCCTTCAGGGACATAAACTCTCACCCAATCACGATACAAACCGTTCAAACAAAGCTCACCTGCTTCCAAATTACAATTAGAAGGCGGAGCTGGGTTTTTATAATCAATAGTTAAAGTCTTGATAACCGTTCCGTCAGATTGAACCTCAATTTCCTGAAGAAAAGATTCTTCAATAAACATGTTTGATTTGGCTCCGGCAAAATTACAATCATTGACATGAAGATAATCACCGTCATAATCTTTAATCCGACCGCTAGCATTTAAAACTTCAATTGTTTCCTGAATATCTCCTTCAAAAAAGTAAAGCAAAAGATGCTTTTCGGCAATGTTGCTAAAAAGAACATTCATAAAAAGTGGCCACTGCTTGCGTGGTGAACCCATGGCATTCAA
>CAZQCJ010000004.1:0-6169 GCA_964591885.1 uncultured Gammaproteobacteria bacterium | reverse complement strand
TTTAATCGTTTTCCCTTCTATTTTAGCTCTAGATAAAATTAATTGTAAAGAGTCAAGTTGAAAATCAATATCATTTTCAAGATTAAATAAAACCAAAATGTCGTTATCTAGCCAAACCTCAATTTCCCGAGGAGAAACCAAGCGAACAACTTTAGTTTCAAATAAATGCATTTTTAAACCGGTTAAAAGAGACATTAATTTTTGACTATTCCCATACTTAAAAGACTGGCCAACTTCCAAACCAGGGTCATTCTTGATTAAAACTAAAAGCAAATCATCATTTTTATCAGTTTTGGCTAAAACAAAACCATCTTTGTCCAACCAATAAAAAAGGCCACTTAAAGAAAAGTTTTCTTTTGCTTGGCCAGAAGCAGTTGCCAAAGAATCCAAAGGTGATTCTACAGCTAAAGCAGTTGTTGCTTTTCTAGAATACATTTCAAAAGAAAGAGTATTAAAAATCCTTTTTCTAATTTTTAAATCGCCGGTTTGAGGAAAGCTCTCTTTAATTTCTCTTTCTAATTTTTGCGAAGGAAAAAAAAGAAGATTTTTCTGCAAAGAAAAGGTTGCTATTTTATTCCATAAATCAACCGGACACTCTTGATTATCTAACCGACAATCGATTTTTTTAACCGCCCAGAAATCACTCCTTAGCCAAAAAGAAAGGAGACCTATTAAAATCAAAAAGACAAGAAGTTTAAACCATTTTTTCCAACTCATCAACGATTTTCCTTGCGGCTTGACGATTAGCTAAATTCGGTTTCTGCTGATATTTTTTTAAATTCTTCATCATTGATTCTATTTTTTCCAACAAACTTTCCGGGGTTAAATTATCCTGTGATAGAATCTCGCCCAAGCCCATCTTCTTAATCATTTGAGCATTCTTGGTCTGCTCGTCGCCTGGCAACCAGGGAATGGGAATTAATAATTGAGGCTTCCCTAAAGTCAATAATTCGCTGATGGTATTAATGCCGGCTCGGGAAACAACTAAATCAGCTTTTTTAAGAATAGTTCCCCATTCTTCAGTAAAATATTCTTTAAGCAGGTAACGATTTTTTAAATTAATTGGTAATTCTTTTTTCTTTTCAGATAAGCGTTTGAAATCGTTGAAAATCTGTAAATGGCCGGTTAAATGGCAAAGATTATATTTAGACAAAATTCTTTCTAAAATAGCTTCAACAGCTAAATTAATCCGATGAGAACCCTGATTGCCACCGGTAACCAAAATCAACGGCAATTTAGAATCAAGTTTAAAGGCATTCCAAATTCCTTGATTGAAAAGAAAAACTTCTTGCCGTAAAGGATTACCGGTCAAAATCATCTTTTCTTTAGATAAATATTTCCGTGTTTTGGGCCAGGAAACAAAAATTTTCTTAGCCCAAAAAGAGGTTATTTTATTAGCTAAGCCAAAAACAGTTGTTTGTTCATGAATAGCTACAGGAATAGCCAAAAGCCAAGCCCAAAAAGAGACGGTCACCCCAACATAACTGCCAAAAGACAAGACTAAATCTGGTTTTAAACGAAAAAGGTAATAAAAAGTCAAAATAAAACCATAGGGAATTCGTAAAAAAGACAATAAGGTATAACGGGTAAATTTATGTTGGATTCTGCCAAAGTTAATAGGAATAAACTTAATCCCCTTTTGACGAATAATCTTTGATTCTAAAGAAGGTGTCTTATCGCCTTCAGTAGAATAAGGCCGGCCAAAATAGAAAATCTGCCAATCTCCTCTTTTTTGCAATTCTTCTATTACCGCTAAGGCCGGAGTCAGATGGCCGCCGCTAATAACAATTTTCTTTTTTTTCATACTTCTGATTATAACATTTCTCCCCACGAAATCAGCTTTATGTTAAAATTTATTTAATAATAAATAATGATAAATAATAAAATGAAATGAAGAGAAAATATTTAGACCTTGTTTTCACCAATCATGCTATTAACCGACTTTACAACCGCGGGATTACACAGGAAAAGGCCTATGAGACTTTTAAAAATCCTAATGGACAATTAGCTGGAAAAATACCAGGCTCAACAAAATTTTATAAAAACTACGGGAAGCAGAGAGTTGAAGTTATTGTTAAAAAAAATGAAAAAGGTGAATGGATCGTTCTTTCTTGCTGGTCAAAATTCAAAGAAAAAGCTCCTTATTTGAAAAATAAGTTTGCTTATCAAAAAAAAGAGCCTCTACTCCAAAAACTTATCGGTACTTTAGTTAGAAAAATCTTTAAAAGTTAACCTTTTCTTCTTTTTTTGAAACTATCTTTACTTTTCTATAATTTTACTTCTCTATAATTCTCTGTTTAGAAATATTAACTAAAATCCCCATGGCGGTTAAAGACAAAACTAAAGATGAACCGCCGTAGGAAATAAAAGGAAGAGGAACGCCGGTTAAAGGGACAATGGCGACCATCGCACTAAGATTAACCAAAGCCTGAAAACCAATCCAGGCTGTAATTCCCACAGCTAAGAGTCGAGCAAAATCATCCGGAGCTTCTTTAGCAATTCTCATTCCTCGCCAAACAACTAGCAAGAAAAGGACTAGGAGGGAAATTGCTCCCACAAAACCCAATTCTTCGGCGATAACAGCAAAAATAGAATCAGTGGTTGCTTCTGGCAGGTATTCATATTTTTGCCTGGACTGGCCCAAGCCAACCCCAAACAAGCCCCCTGAACCAATGGCAATCAAAATCTGACGGATATGATAGGAAGCCCCCAAAGGGTCACGGGCCGGATTTAAAAAGGTTAAAAATCTTTCCCGCCGGTAGGAGGAGAAAAAAATCAAGGCTGCCCCGCTAAGTAAGCCAAACAACCCAGCCAAGCTAATTAAAAATAATGAGCCTCCAGAAACAAAATAAACAACCAAACCAGTAGCTGCTAAAATAACGGCCGTGCCTAAATCAGGCTGGAGCATAATTAACATCAAAAGAGCTCCTAGAACAAACAAGAAGGGCCAAAATTTTTTCTTGCTGGCAAAAAAGGAAGAAAGGTACAAAACAAAAGCCAGTTTTGTTAATTCCGAAGGTTGAAAACTAAAAAAACCCAAGGACAACCAACGTCTAGCTCCCAGGCTCTTAATGCCAATAGCTGGAATTAAAACTAAAATCAGAGAAACAAAAGAAAAAAGCATTAAAGGCAAAGCTAATTTTCTTAACTTTCGATAATCAAAAAAGGAAAAAACAACAAAAGCCAACAGCCCGAAAACAGCCCAGATAAGTTGCTGGCGAAGGTAATAAAATTTATCACCAAAATCACGAAAAGCCTCAACCACTGAAGCATTGCCCACCATGACAATGCCAAAAACAGTTAAACCCAAAATTAAACTGATTAAAAACCAATCTGGACTAGAATTACAATTTTTAAGAGTAACTTTATTCTTAAAGCGCCTGGGCATATTTTTTAAATTGAGAGCCGCGTTGCTTATAATTTTCAAAAATATCAAAGGAAGCACAAGCCGGCGAAAGGAGAACAATATCCCCTGGTTTAGCTTTGGCTAAAGCTAGGCTAACGATTCTTGACATTTTTTCTGAGGGCCGAAAAATAATTTCTCCTTGAAACCCAGCTTTTAAAACTGAATTTTTAATTCTTCCTGCTGTTTGACCAATTAAAATTAAACTCTTCACTGAAGATTTGCTAATTTCCCTCCCCAATTCAGTATAATCTGAGTTTTTTTCCGAACCGCCGGCAATTAAAATGATGGGCTTTTCAAAAGATTTAACTGCAGCCATGGTTGTCTCCGGTGTTGTGGAAAAGGAATCATTGTAAAAAGCAACCCTGTTAATTGTCTTCACATGCTCCAAGCGATGTTCCAATCCTTTAAAAGAAAAAATAGTTTTCTTGATTGATTCTAAACTGGCCCCAGCCAAAGAAGAAGCCAGTGTTGCCGCACAAACATTATCCCAATTATGCTCGCCCAAAAGCTGTAAATTATCAACTGAACCTAGCTTTTCCTCAAAAAGATAAATTTCTCTGTTTTGTACATAAGCACCGTTAACTCTTTTCTGGCGGGAAAAATAATAAGTCTTAGCTGGCGTTAACTTTGCAAAAGAAGAAGAAATTAAATCATCAGCATTTAAAACAGTTACATTATTCTTTTTTTGATGAAAAACAATCTTTGCTTTTGCTTGAACATACTCCTTGAGATTTTTGTGATAGTCCAGATGTTCAGGAGCAACAAACAAAACTACAGCTATCTGGGGACTTTGATTTAAATCCTGTAATTGAAAACTTGAAAGCTCCAAAACCACCCAGCTTCCTTTTTTAATTTGAGGCAATAAGCTTAACATTGGTTGCCCAACATTCCCAGCCAAGAAAACCGAACGTTTGTTATTTTTCAAGATTTCCGCAATTAAGGTTGCGGTTGTCCCTTTACCTTTTGTTCCAGTAACCCCGATAATTCTCCCTGGACAGAGTTCAAAGAAAAGTTTTGTTGCTGAAGAAATTTGAGCCCCTTGCTTTTCTGCTTTTTTAATTTCCGGCAAGAAACGTTTAAACCCCGGTGAGCGAAAAACAAAGTCAAAGTTAGACAAAGAGCTTAGACAATCATTACCTAGTTTAAAATTAACACCGGCCTTTTTAAAATTCTGGTATTCTTTACCATCAAGTTTATCTTTCTGGTCAAAAACAGTAATTTGAGCCTTTTGTTCTAATAAAAAACGACATAAATCCTGACCTTCAAGACCAAAGCCTAAAACAGCAACTTTTTTCTGTTTAAAATTTTCCATACTTTAAAGGAAAGCCAGCCAAAGACCAAAGACAGCTAAAATAATGCCGGCTAGCCAAGCCCGAGAGACAATTTTAGGTTCTTCCCAACCCTTGTTCTGCAGCCATAAGTGAAAAGGAGAAACAGTGTAAAGTTTTCTTTTGAAAAATTTTTTCCAAAGCATCTGAGTTAAACTAGAGCCGGCTTCAAAAACAAAAAGGCCACCAATAATAACCAAAGCCATGGTTTTACCAATCAAAAGACCAACAACCGCTAAAGTCGCCCCAAAAGACAAGGCCCCGACATCCCCCAGCCAGATACGGGCCGGGTAAACATTAAAATATAAAAAGGCCAGTAAGGAGCCAATCCACAAGGCAATAAAAATAGATAGAGAAGTATCCAGAGATTGGCTGGAAAGAATCCAAAAGGCAAAAAGACAAATCATTAAAAGGCCGCTAGACAAACCGTCCAATCCGTCAGTGATATTAAAGGCGTTGGCAAAAGCAACAATAACAAAAGCGGCAAAAGGAATATACCAAAGACCCAAATGGATAATGCCGAAAAAAGGAATATAGAAAAAGTTAATTCCCAAGTTTTTATAAAGCAAGATAGCAATGGTAAAAGCCAAGAACCATTGGATAATAAATTTATGACGTAGACGCAAACCAAAAAACCCGGAATATTTAAAACCGAAAAGCTTTTTGATGTCGTCATAAAGACCCAAAAGGCCAAAACCGATAAAAGTGAAAAACAAAACGTTTAATTCTTCTTTAATGGGAAAATGGGAGCTGACAAAAACACCTAAAAAAGTAATCAAGGGGAAAACTACCGCATAAAGAAGGGAAACAACAAAAATAATCAGCAAACCACCGCCAACTGGTGTCCCAACTTTATGCTTATTGAAACGGTCAAAAATTTTACTGCGTATTCCTAAAAAATCATGAGTAGTTTGAGCCCGACGCAGAAAACGAACTCTGTAAAGAAAATTAATAAAAGGAACAACTAAAAGACTGGTCAGCAAAAAGGAAAAAATAAGCAAACTTAGATATAAGGCCATATTAATTTAAACCAAATTTATTATAAACCTGTTTTTAGATAGGGACAACTTTCACAATGGTGATAAAAACAACAACTGGTTGCACGACAGCCAACTTTCTTCCCTGATAAAGCCAGAAGAATTCTCTCCATATGTTTTAAACGTGAACCTTTAAGATAAAATAAATCATTTTTTTTAAGGATTTTTTTCAGAATTTCGGCGGCTTCAAGAACATCCTTAGTCCAAAAAACCCGTTCTTTTCTTAAGCCTGATTTTAACGCCTGCCCAATAGCTAATTTCTGTAAGGGGCCAATGCCAATAAAAAAATCTATTTTCAGTTCAGCTAATCTTTGCCCTATATGTTGGTGTTCTAATTCGGCTGATTGGCCCAACTCCCCCATTTCTCCTAAAACAGCTATTCTCCGACCTTTGCTTGG
>CAZQCJ010000003.1:0-25529 GCA_964591885.1 uncultured Gammaproteobacteria bacterium | reverse complement strand
ATGGCTGGAGTTAAAATTTTAACTGATCAAAAAGAGATTCTAGCTAAAATTGAACCTCCAGCTAAAGAAGAAATTACTCCACCCCCAGAAGAGATTGAGGCTGAAGGTGAAGAGAAATCTGTTGAAGAAACTGAAGGTGAAGCTCCAGCTGCCGAAGAGAAAATAGAATCAAAAGAAGAAAAGCATGGCGAAGAATCTCCTGAGAAGGAAAATAAGGAAGAAAAATAAGAACCTTCTTTTTCAAATAAGAACCTTCTTTTTCAAATAATCTTTTCTAATTCAAGAGCAGGCTCGAAATTTGGGTCGACAATTAAAGCTTTTTTTAAATATTCCTGCGCTTTTTCATTTTGCCAAATTTTGTAATTAAGAATTGCTAATTGAAGGTAACCGTCGCGATAGTCAGTTTTCTCCGCAACAATTTTTTCCCAAAAATGAATAAGCTTTTTGATATCTTCGGGGTCGGATAGATTTTTCTGTTGCTTTAAAGAGTCAAGATTCAAATTACTTACTTCATCTAAAAATTGAGAATTGTTTTTCTGATTATTTTGAGCCAGTAAAATCATTTTCCCCGCTTCCGTAAATTGATGGTTTTTTAAAAAAATTTCGGTTAATTTTAATTGTGCTTTTAAATCTTGAGGATTGTTTAAAAGTCGTTCTTTTAATCCTTGGATTTCTTGCTGTGGATAAAACCATGAAATAATAATGAAAGAGAAAATCAGAATAACTCCACTGAGATTTCCCCAAGATTTAGTTTTATTAGCTAACAATCGGCTAACTTGGCGGATTAATTTGATTTTATTAAGAAGCAAATTTTTGCTTTTCCCTGGTTGTTTTTTTATATTTTTGGCCATGGAGAAATAATCAAAGCTTCTTCTTTAAAGAAGTTTGTTTTTTGTCCTTTGTTTTTTATTTTGGCAAGTTGCCAAATTTGCTCGCTGATAAAAGGCATAAAAGGATGAAGGAGTTTAAGATTAATGGCTAAAATTTGAAGAAGAGTCTGTTGAGCTTTAGGGCGTCTTTTTTTGCTCATTTCCAGATATTGATCGCAAAAACTATGCCAGAAGAAATGATAAATTCCTTCTGCCGCCAAATCAAAACGATAACGGCTAAGATGATTAGTTGTTTGCTTAATAATTTTTTCTGTTTCTTTAATAATTTTTAAATCATCAGGATGAGAAGTGGAGTTTGTCTTTTCTAGATTTTCTTCATAAGAAAGAATAAAGCGGCTGGCATTCCAGATTTTATTGGCGAAATTACGATAGGCTTTGACTTTCTCTTCTGATAAAGACAAGTCGTTTCCTGGAGCATTGCCGACAATTAAAGCCATTCTTAAAGCATCGGTTCCATATTTCTTTGTTAATTCCAAGGGGTCTAAAACATTACCAGCTGTTTTACTCATTTTTTTGCCGTGTTTATCACGAATTAAACCATGAAGATAAATAGTTTTATAAGGAACTTTTTTAGTTAAGAATAGAGAAAGCATGATTTCTCTAGCTACCCAGAAAAACAAAATATCATAACCGGTTTCTCTAATACTGTTCGGAAAAAATTTTTTAAAATCTGCTGTTTCTTTTGGCCAACCTAAAGTTGAAAAGGACCAAAGACCTGAAGAAAACCAAGTATCCAAAACATCTTCTTGTCCTTTAAGGGGAATTTTATGGCCCCACCAAAGTTGTCTTGAAATACACCAGTCTTTAATGTTTTCCAACCAATGAAGATAAATTTTTTCAAATTTTTTAGGAATGATTTTAATCTGGCCTGACTTAACGGCTTCAATAGCTGGTTTAGCCAAGTTTTTGGTTTTAACAAACCATTGTTGGGAAACTAAAGGTTCAGTGATGGTTCCGCAGCGCTGGCAATGACCAACATTATGGGTAATCTTTTCGATTTTGATGATATTGCCTCTTTTTTGTAATTCTTCTACCACCGCCTTTCGAGCTTCACTAACTGTCATTCCGGCAAATTTTCCCGCTACTTTAGTTAAGCGACCTTGTAAATCAATAACATTAACAATTTTTAGATGGTGTCTTTGCCCAATCTCAAAGTCAGTTGGGTCATGCCCCGGAGTAACTTTAACCACGCCAGTGCCGAATTTGGGGTCAACTGCTTTATCGGCAACAACCTTCATTTTTTTTGGGCCAACTAGAGATCGATAGGTAAATTCCTTATCAATCCATTTCTGGTAGCGTTTATCTTGAGGGTGAACAGCGACAGCGGTATCTCCAAATTTTGTTTCCGGACGAGTGGTGGCTAAAACAAAAGGACCATACTTCATATAATAAAGCTGGCCTTTTTCTTCTTCGTAGTCATTTTCTAAATCAGAGAGGGCAGTTTGGCATTTAGGGCACCAGTTAATGATTCTTTTTCCTTGATAAATCAATCCTTTCTGGTAAAGTTTCTGAAAAGCTTCTTTAACTGCTTGAGAACGTAGCTTGTCCATGGTATAAGCCTCTTTACTCCAGTCAAGAGAAAACCCTAGGGAAATTAATTGGTTTTTAATATAACCCCTGGATTTCTCTGCAAATTTTTTTGCTCTTTTTAGAAAATCATCATACCCAATTGTTTTTTTGTTCTTACCTTCTTTTCTCAGTTCCTTGTTAAGCAAGTACTCTACGGCAATAGAAGCATGGTCAAAGCCCGGCAGCCATAAAGTTGGCTCGCCGAGCATACGGTGATAACGAATCATTAAGTCTTCTAGACAATACATGGCATGTCCCAGATGTAATTCACCGGTAACATTGGGTGGAGGGAGAGTGATGATAAAAGGTTTCCCTTTTTTGCTAATTTGAGGTTTAAACCAACCGCCTTTTTCCCAAAGCTGATAAATCTTGCTTTCTGTTATTTGTGGATTGTATTTTTTTTCCATAGTTTTATTAAGCAGGAATACTTATGATTTTATCATTTCTTCAATTTCGAGGCTAGAGTCAGCTTGGATTTTTTGCCAAGGGATAGGATGGTAGTTAAAAAAAGCATTGGCAGCAACAAAAGTTGCATTATCAGTACATAAAATTGGGGAAGGAATAAACAAGAGTGAGTTAAGGGTGGATAGTTTAAATTTTTCCCGGAGGCGGGAATTAGCGATTACCCCTCCAGCTAAAAGAATAGAATTGACTTTATATTTTTCTGCTGCTTTTTTTGTTTTTGTTATTAAAACATCAGTAATGGCTTCTTGAATTTCATTAGCTACTTGATTGATGTTGGTCTTGTTAAAATGCTTATCTTCTTTTAATTTTTTGACTTTGTTGAGAACCGCGGTTTTTAAGCCGGAAAAAGAAAAGTCAAAATTATCTTCAAAAATCATTGGTCTCGGCAATTTAATTTTGTTTCTCCTTTCTTCTTTTGGGAATTTTATGGCGGCTCTACTGATTGCTGGTCCACCTGGATAACCTAAATTCAGCAGACGAGCGCATTTATCAAAACATTCTCCAGCAGCATCATCACGGGTTCCTCCCAACCATTTGATTTCGTGATGATTTTTCATTAAAACCAAATCAGTATGGCCGCCAGAAACAACTAAGCCAATCACAGGGAATTTAGGTATTTTTTTCTCCGCCCTAAGCCAGTTAGCATAAAGATGGGCTTGTAAATGATTGATTGGGATAAGAGGTTTTTGCCAAAGATAAGCGAGAGTTTTAGCAGTCTCTACTCCAACTAAAAGGGAGCCGATTAAACCTGGGCCAACCGTTACAGCTAAAGCACTAAGCTCTCTTGGCTTAATATTGGCTTTTATCAAAGATTCTTTAATAACCGGAATGATAAAGCGGGCTTGTTCCCGGGCCGCTATTTCCGGGATAATCCCCCCGCTTTTTTGATGAAGTTTAACCGAAGAAGCAACAATGTTGCTGAGGATTTTTCGGCCGTCTTGGACAATGGCAGCGGCAGTCTCATCACAGCTGGTTTCAATTCCTAAAATAGTCATTTTTATGATATTAATATTATATTTATTATATTTCTTTTATTTACGGTGTTGGGCCGGTTCCTTTTAAGAAGATGGCTTGCCATGGTCGGTAGTTAGAGTAGAAAGTTCGGTTTTGGAGAATTTCGCCGTTTCTTTCAACTTTGTAATCAAAGGCGACCTTAGCTCCCCAGGCTTCCCAGTCAATTTGTTTTATTGTTCCGGTTGGTAAAGTAGGGTCATCCTGATAGAGGTCAGGTGGAGGTGGAGTTTGGTCCCAAATCCTTGATTTACTTAGACTGACTTGGCGTCCATCAGCTGTTCCGTAGAATTCGTAGGTTAATTTTTGATTTTTTAAGTCAATTTTTGTTTGAAGCAAGAGATGTCCCGGGGTATCATTTTTAATTTTTAAATCAGCGGTGGGGTCAAAAACAGTGGCGTCTAAGCCCGGCTGGGAATTTTGTTCATAATAGCCGACTCGGTAAGCATGAGCCAAGCGTTCAATAATGGGAAGGCCAGTGTCCAGAGCCGCTCGGAAAAGGGTAGTTGAAGTTTGGCAAACACCTCCACCGTCACCTAAAATCGTTCGACCCTCTTTAATAATATAAGCTTCTTTATAGCCAGTTGATTGAGAAACTTCCCCCAGTTTTTGGTTAAAGGAAAATGTTTCTCCTGGAGGAATTAAAAGACCATTTAGACGTGAAGAAGCTAATTGGATGTTATGAATTCGGTTAGTAATAGAACCCCGAAAATAAGAAATACCTCTGCCGACTAACTCTTTAATGCCAAGATTGTTAACGTCAGCGGTTTTGATTGTTGGTGGAGTAAGAGTGAGAGGCAAACTAATGGCGATTTCCTTTTCCCCTTCTTCAAGCTTTTTTAAATTTTGAGCGATTAAATCAACGGTTTTTGTTTGTTCTAGGGTTTGTCCTTCTTTGGCCGGGCGGAATTCAGTTACTCGACCTTCAGTAAATTGAAAAGCAGCATTTTCTGGAGGTCGGTTGATAGTTGTGGCTAAATTAGCTGACCAACTGGCAATTTTATCTTGGTCAAAACCGTTGGTAAAAGAGAGAAAACCGATTAAATCATTTTCATTAAGTTCCCAACGATTTTCCGGAGTTGTTAAAACCAATTTTTTACCCAAAAATTTTTCTGCTCTCTTTTTTGTCTCTTCCATCTGCTGCGAAGTCAAAAGGGGTGAAACTTTAATAATGGGGATTTCGATGGGGTTAAAATTAGCCCAGGTTAATTGATAATTGATAATGTTTAAGAACTTTCTTTTGTCGATTTCTTGGCCATCTTCACCTTGTTCAATAATAATTTGTGGTGTTTCTTGAGATTGAGTTTTGTTTATTTTAATACTTGGCTCAACAGTTGGGATAAAAACTTGTGTTGCTAAATTATCTATTTTTTCCTCTAAAACCCCTGTTTTTAAAGAATAATCTAGAGGAAGGTTTTTTTCTTGGAACCAAATTTTGATTTTGGTTTGGAAGTCATTCCAGGCTTGATTGCTTCTCCCGACATGATAAGCTTTTTGGCTGGTCAAAGCACCATTATAGAAAAAATTAATTTCCTTAAGATCTAAAGTCCATTGTTGGCCCTCTAGGAAAAATGATAAGAACTCAGGGTGGTTTTGTGAAATTAAATATTTTTCAAGAGATGAAGTTGCTTCTTCGATAGTTTTATTGCCTACTGACTGGTTGAGGATTTTAACACCTGGATATATTTTTTGCCAATAGGCTAAATGATAACCAAGGTAAGTCAAGCAAAAAAGCCCAGCTAAAATTAAAAGTGGCCAATGAAACCAATTTTTAACAGCTTGCATTTTTTCCTTCATTTCGTCTATGATAACATTAGGTAATGTCTGATCAAAATTTTTCTTCAGCCGAAGACAGAAATAATAATTCTCCTTCTGAGAGAAAGGATTTTAATCCGCCTTGGCAAGAGCAGGAAGTTAAAAAAGAAGAATCACCGCCTGTTCCTGATCAAAGAGAGACTAAGGTAGATGAAACACAGACGGTTTTTTCGCCAACGGGTTCTCCAGCTCGATCTCCAGAGAATCCAGTGGAAGAAAAAAGTGAACTTAATTACCAAGCAGAACCAGGAGCTCCTTCTTTTGCTCCGGAGGTTGAAGAAAAAGCTAAAGAATTTTTGTCTCAAGATAATTCTTCTGATTCTCAAGTAAATGACTCTCAAACAAAGCCTAAGGGAGAAGTTTTTAAAAAGATTATACTTAGTTTACTTGTTTTGGGTTTTATAGTTAGCGTTGTTTTGCTGGTTATAAAAGTTGTTTTACCTCGTTTCCAAAAACCGAAAGAAGTAACTTTAAATTATTGGGGTCTATGGGAAGCGGAAAATGTAATGCAAAGTTTGATTACCGAATGGGAAAGCAAAAACCCTAACGTTAAAATTAATTATTCTCAGCAGTCTCCGCAAGAATATCGGGAAAGACTTCAATCAGCTCTGGCTCGTAATGAAGGGCCTGATCTTTTCCGTTTCCATATCACCTGGTTGCCAATGTTGAAAAATGAATTAGAAGCAGTCCCAGTAGAAATAATGAGTGCTAATGAATTTGAAAATAATTTCTATCCGGTGGTTAAGGAAAATTTAAGATCTGGCTCATCTTTTTTGGGTTTACCATTGCAAGTCGATACTTTAGCGCTTTTTTACAATCAGCAGATTTTCCAAGCAGCCGGAAAGACACCTCCAACTACTTGGGATGAATTAAGGCAAACTGCTCTGGATTTGACTGTTCGGGATGAAAACGGCAGAATTCAGACAGCCGGTGTTGCCCTAGGAACAACTAGCAACATTGAACATTGGTCGGATATTTTAGGTTTGATGATGTTGCAAAATGGAGTTAATCTGTCCCAGCCCAGCAGTAATTTAGCTGAAGATGCCTTGGTTTTTTATACTATTTTTAATAATACTGATCGAATTTGGGATGAAACTTTGCCAAATTCAACCTTGGCTTTTGCTGGAGGCAAAGTAGCAATGTATTTTGGTTTTTCCTGGGATGTTTTTGAGATTAAGAACATTAACCCTGATTTAAGTTTTCAAGTTGCTCCGGTTCCTCAATTGCCGGGGACAGATATTGCCTGGGCTTCTTTTTGGGTAGAAGGAGTGGCTAAAAGAAGCCAGTATTCAAAAGAAGCCTGGCAGTTTTTACAATTTTTGTCATCCCAAGAGAGTTTACAGGAACTTTATCAAGCTCAATCTCAATTGCGTCTTTTTGGTGAATTATATCCTTATCCAGCTATGGCCAACCTGCTAACTGGTAATTCTCTAGTAGCTCCCTTTATTAATCAAGCCGCTAAAGCTAAAACATGGTATCTTTGTTCGCGGACTTTTGACAACGGACTTAATGATAGGATGATTAAATATTTTGAAGATGCGGTTAACGCCGTTAACAACCAAGGTTCTGCTAGTGAGGTTTTAAAAACAACTAGCCAAGGAGTGGCGCAGCTTCTTTCTCAATATGATTTAGGTTCTGCTGTCCGTTAATTTTATATGGATAAGACTCAAGTAGCAATTTTACAGACATTGGCTTATGCTGATATTTTTAATTATCCCTTAACTCTAGCAGAACTTCACCAATTTTTAATTAGCCACAAAATTGATAGCCAAAATCTAGAGAAAGTTTTAAAAAACTTAAGAAAGATTTCCTCTAGGGAAGGTTACTTTTTCCTTAAGGGTAAAGATGAAAATATTTATTTAAGGAAAAAAAGAAAAAAATGGAGTCAGAGGAAATGGTTACTAGCTAGAAAAGTTGCTACTTGGTTAAAGTTAATTCCTTGGATAAAAATGGTGGCGGTAACTGGTAATTTAGCCATGGATAACGCTGGGCAAGACGATGATATTGATTTTTTAATCATTACTACTAAAAAGCGACTTTGGTTAACACGCTTGTTAACTAATTTCTTAGTAGAACTTATTGCCAACCGTCGCCGACCCAGCGATAAAGAGGTTAAAGATAAAATTTGCCTTAATATGTTTTTAGATGAAAATAATTTGAAAATCCCAATTAAAGAGCAAAGTCTTTTTACTGCTCATGAGATTTGTCAATTAAAGCCTTTATGGGTAAAAAATCAACTTTATCGAAGATTTATTCAAGAGAACTTATGGTTGCAAAAATTCTTACCCAATTGGAAGCCTTAGTTAGAAAATTACAGCTAAAATATATGGCTTCCAAAAGAACAACAGAGATTGTGAAAGAAGGACGGATTTTATTCCACCCAGGCCCTGGCCATGGTCAAATTATGGCAGAATATCAAAAAAGACTTAAAGCCTTGGGGATAGAATAGACTTATGTTAACAAAAGAGAAGCATCGTAAAAAATAGTGATAAATTAATCCTAAAAATCTTTAAAAGAAAGGAGGTAAATGATGGTTTATAATTTAGGTGATTCAGATAGACTTAATGAAAAAGGGAAGAATTTGGCTCGAGCCAGACAGTCATTGATTGAGGAATTAGAAGCAATTAATTGGTATGAAGAAAGAATTCAAAACACTAAGGATAAAACTTTAAAAAAACTTCTAATTCACAATCGTGATGAAGAAAATGAGCATGCGGCTATGTTAGTTGATTGGCTTCGGGAAAATGATAAAATTTTCGATAAAATGTTTACCGAGCACGATTAGGTAAAACCCTTTATATTTTTCTATTTTTCTATTTTTTGCTAACTTGACAAACCAGAAATTAAAGAGTATATATGAATATATATTCACAATATGGATAGACGCAGAAAACTAAGATGGGTAGAATTTGATCCTGAAGCTACCTATTTTAAACCGAGAGGAATTGCTATTTCTGAATTAAAGGAGATTAGTCTGGCTGTTGACGAGATTGAGTCAATAAGATTAGCTGATTTGGAGCAGATTGAACAAACAGAAGCGGCAAAGAAAATGAAAATCTCTCAAAGTACTTTTCAAAGAATTTTAACTTTAGCTCATCGAAAAATAGCTGAAGCTTTAGTTAAAGGTTATGCTATTAAAGTGAAAGGAGGTGAAATAGAGATGCCTTTTGGTTTTGGTCGAGGCGCTGGTCGAGGTGGCGGAAGAGGCCGAATGGGAGGTCCTTTTGCGGCTGGTCCGGAAGGAACTTGTATTTGTACTAATCCTGAATGTAAGAATGAAATCCCCCATCAAGCCGGTGTTTCTTGTTATCAAGTGAAGTGTCCTAAATGTGGGAGCCCAATGATTAGAAAAAGATAGAGAAAGGGGGTGAAAATCGTAAAATGAAAATTGCAATTGCCTCATCAGGCAAAAATTTAGATAGTCTTGTTGATCCTCGTTTTGCTCGTTGTCCTTATTTTTTGATTGTGGACGATGAAAACGATAAGTTTGAAATAGTAGAAAATTCTGCGAATCAAGCTTTTCGAGGGGCAGGTATTTCTGCAGCCCAAATGGTTGTTAATAAAGGAGTCGGAGCGGTTATTGCCGGTAATTTTGGCCCTAACGCCTTGAATGTTTTTCAGACTGGGGGAATTAAAGTTTTTGGGATTAAGACAGGAGTTAGTGCTAAAGAAGCACTTGAGAGTTATAAAGCAGGGATCCTTGAAGAGATAGAAAATAGCACCGTGAATTTTGCTCGCGGTTTTGGTAGTGGAAGAGGGGGAAGGTAGTAGATAAAAAGATGATAGACAAAGAAGAAAAACTTAGAAAAGCACAAAAAGTAGCTTTAGTAGCTGGTTTTACGACTATTTTTTTTGCTATTGCCAAGGCTATAGCCGGTTTTATTTCCGGGAGTATTGTTTTAATGGCGGATGCTATTCATAGTGCCGCTGATTCTTTTGCGACATTTTTTGCTTGGCTTGGTTTAAAAATCGCCCAAAAAAAACCGACAGAAAAATTTCCCTACGGGTTTTACAAAGTTGAAAACATTACTGCTTTGATTATTTCCGGTTTAATTTTATTTGCCGGTTTTGAAATCATCAAAGAAAGTATTAGCAAAATTTTTACCACAGGAGAATTAAATAATCCTCTAATTGCGGTTGGAGTGGCGATGCTAGATGCTGTGGTGATGTTTTTTATTGGGAGCTATGAAGTAAAAGCAGGGAGGAGAGTTAATTCTCAAAGTTTAATTGCTGATGGGAAAGAGTCTAGGATGCATTTATTTTCTTCAGCCATTGTTTTGATTGGTTTGTTCGCTAGATGGTTCGGGATAATGTATTTAGAAGGAATTATGGGAATTTTAATTTCTCTTTTTATTTTTGGAGTAGGAATTGAATCTGCTAAAGATGCTATTTTTGTTTTAATGGATGTTAGTCCCAGCAAAGAGATTGAGAAAAAGGTGGCTAAAGCAATTCAGTCAGTGCCAGGGATTGAGGAACTTTTTGACTTACGTTTGAGAAAGGCAGGCCCCTTTATTTTTGGTGAAACAAAAGTAGGGATTAGAAAGTTTGTTGATGTTAGAAGAGCTCATGAGATTGCTGATAGAGTTGAAGGGGTAATTAAAGAAAAAGTCCCCCAAATAGATTCTCTTGTTGTCCATATAGAACCTTTTAAGAGTGATTTGCAACATCTGGTTATTCCTGTAGTTGAAAAGAAAGGTTTAACTTCTCAGATAAGTGATCGATTTGGTCGTTCCCCTTATTTTCTTTTTCTTAATCTTAAGAAAGGCGAGATAAAAGGCTTTTATTTTCTTAAGAATCTTTATCGAGAAAGACAAGTCAAAGCAGGGCTAGGGGCAGCTAATTTAATTGCGAAGCAAAAAAGTGATATTTTAATCACCTCTGAGCTTGGTGAGATTTCATTTCATGTTCTTCGTGACCATTTGATTGATTTATATCAAGTTAAGGGAAAAACAGCGAAAGAAGTGATCGATTATTTTATTGCTGGTAGATTGAATCAGCTGGAAAGACCGAGTAAAAGGGAGAACTGATATGTTACAGATTGGGATTACTGGAGGAAAAGGCGGGACAGGTAAATCAACCGTCTCAATTCTTTTAGCTAATAAGCTTGTAAAAGAAGGTAAAAAAGTTATTCTCTGCGATTGTGATGTCGAGTGTCCTAATGACTACTTACTTCTAAGGCAGAAATTGAAAAACTTGGTGGAGAAAGCTTACGCTGAATTTCCAAAATTAGACAAAAGGAAATGCAGAAAATGTAATTTATGTGTTAAGGCTTGTCGGAGTAATGCCATTTTCCAGGCTCCGGGGGAATACCCTGTTTTTATTAAAGATTTATGCTCTGGTTGTGGCGCCTGCTGGACTGTTTGTCCGTATAAGGCAATCACGCCGAAGAAGGAAGAAATTGGTAAAATTTTCGTTAATGAAGTTAGGAAAAATTATTGGTTGGTAACTAGCGAAGCGAAGCCAGGACTTGAGGAAACCGGTCCGGTGGTGCTTCAGACTAAAAAATTTACCCTAGAACTGGCTAAAAAAATTAAGCCGGATTTTGTTTTATTTGATACGGCGGCTGGGACGCACTGTCCAGTAATCTCTGCTCTTTTAGAATGTGATTTGGCTTATGCGGTTACAGAACCCACGCCCATGGGGGCTTATGATTTAAATTTGATTTTAGATTTATGCCAAAAATTAAAAGTAAAAAGCAAGATAATTTTAAATCAGGCTAATCTGGGGGACAAAAAGGAGATTCAAAAAGTTGCAAAAAAATTTGGAATTGAAATAGAAAGAGAAATCCCTTATTCTAAAAAATTAGTTGAAGCTTATTCAAAAGGGCAACTGTTAGGTTTTAATTTGTAATAGGAATAATAATATTTTAATGTTTAATTAAATTTTTAATTGTTTTGCTCAATTTAAAATTATTGTAAAATTCAGAAGATGATCAGAAGAAAATTTACAGCCATACTTCTTATATTCATTTTTTTATTTTCCGTTTTTTTTATAAAAGGCGTTAAAAAAGTTAAAGCTGAATCTCAAAGATCACAATTTTGTGCTGTTTATTTTACGGCTATAGGTTGTGCTAATTGTGCTGTAACTGACCCGATTGTTTTAAAAGATTGGTCGAAATACGACAATCTGGTTGTAATTGAGTATATGTTCCGAAATTGGCAGGATGAAAATGCCTCTTTATTGGGAAGATATGTAGAAAAATATGGCTCATGGGCTGCTGTTCCCCAGCTTTTTATAAGGGCTGATAAAGTCGCTTTGGGACGGATAGATGTCCCAAATGCAGAAAATGAAATAAAAGAATTAAAAAGCAATAAATGCCTTTTATTAGATGGCACGAATTATTTTAATGAGCTGAATTTAAATGAAATAAGAGGTAATCCACTAAAAATATGGGTAAAAGGTAGGTTATTAATTAGAGTTGAAAAAAATAACAAAGTTTCTAGTGATTTTCTTAGAGAGCTTTTGTTTAGCCCTAATTTAAGTCAATTAATCGAGAAAACAAATTATAAGATAGATCAGGCGGAAGCTGAACCTGCGCCAATTTCTAATGGCCAAATAGATTTTACCAAGGCAATTAAAATAGAGGATTCTTGGATTTTGGAATTTAACGAAGAGATAACAACTCTTAAAGAAGAAACCTTATCTTTAGCAAAAGAAACAGCTGCTCCTGAAGGGAAAACCCAAGATCAAACAATCAGGCTTCCTTTATTTGGGAAAATTAACATTTCAGGGACAACGTTGCCTTTTCTTACTTTGATGATTGCTGGGGCTGATGGTTTCAATCCTTGTGCCTTTTTTATCATTACTTTTCTTCTTAGTACTTTACTTGTGGCTGGCTCAAGGGGGAAAATATTTTTAGTTGGAGGGATTTTTGTCTTTTTCTCCGGTTTGATTTATTTTCTCTTCATGTCAGCCTGGCTAAACGTCTTCTTATTTGCCAAAGAGATTTTATTATTAACGATAGTTGCTGGGAGTATTGCCATAGTCGCTGGTTTAATAAATATCAAAGATTATTTTTTCTTTAAAAAAGGAATCTCTTTGACTTTGCCAACAAGTCAGAAATTAAAACTTTCTGAAACAGTTAAGGCCTTAACAAAATCAAAATCACTTTTACCGTTAATTTTAGGAACAGTCGTTTTAGCTGTAACGATTAATCTTTATGAACTTCTCTGTACAGTGGGTTTTCCAATGATATATACCAAAATTTTAGCTTCAAGCAATCTTTCTAATATTCAATATTATTTATATTTAATATTTTACAATATTGTTTATGTAATCCCTTTGCTTTTTATAGTTTTTATTTCTGCGATTACTCTTGGGACAAGAAAATTTGGTGAAAAAGGCGTCAGAAGATTAAAACTTATTTCAGGACTGATGATTTTACTTTTGGGTTTGGTCTTAATTCTTAAGCCTTCTTTACTGGAGAATATTTTTGCTGCTTTTGGTGTTTTAATTCTTGCTGCAGTGATTTCAGGAATTGTTATGACGATAAAGCGAGTATAGAAGTTATAGAAGGAGTAGAATGGTCAAATCTGGATTAAAAGATATTGTAGTTTTACGTTCGGGTATTTCATGTATAAATGGAGAAAAAGGAGTACTAGAATATAGGGGATATGATGCTCGTGAATTAGCAAAGTATTCTACCTATGAAGAAGTGGCTTTTCTTCTTTGGTCTGGTTATTTACCAGAGAAGAAAGAGCTGGAAAAATTCTCTCTTGATTTAGCTCGAAGAAGGGAATTGCCCACGGAAATAATTGAACTTTTGTATACCTTGCCGAAGATTACTCATCCTACGGTGGTTTTAAGAACAGCTATTTCTTACTTAGGCTCTTTGGACAAAAGGTTGCATCTGTTTGGCTCGGAGGAAAATTTGGAGAAAAGTAAAAATTTACTAGCTAAGATTCCCACCATAATTGCCTCTTATCAAAGAATACGAGAAGGAAAGGATTTAGTTCCTCCAAATGAAAATTTCACTCACGCAGAAAATTTTCTTCATATGCTTAGAGGACAAAAATTTGAGAAGATTGAATCAAAAGCCTTAGAGGCAGATTTAATTTTGCATGCTGAACACGGTTTAAATCCTTCCACTTTTTCTAGTAGAATATCTGCTTCAACTTTGAGTGATATGTATGCTGGAGTTGTATCTGCTACCGGTACACTTTTTGGAATTTTACATGGAGGAGCCAGCCAAGCTGTTGTCAAGATGCTCAGAGAGATAAAATTGCTTAAAGAGAGAAAAAAAGGGAATATTGACGATTGGGTGAGGAGGAAACTTCAAAATAAAGAGAAAATTATGGGTTTTGGACACAGAGTTTACAAAGTTGAAGACCCGCGAGCAAAAGAATTAAAGATAATCGCAGCAGAACTAGATAAGATCAGGGGTAATCAATGGACTACTCTGAGTGAAGAATTGGTTGAGGCGGTGCAAAAAAGAAAGAATCTTTATCCAAATGTTGATTTTTATACCGCAGCAGTCTACGTAAACTTGGGTATTCCTGATGATTTATTTATCAATATCTTTGTGGCGGGACGTATTGCGGGTTGGACAGCCCACATAATGGAACAATATAAGGATAATAAAGTTATCCGCCCCATCCATGAATATATTGGAGAGAAAAACAAAATTTATCCTAGAGAAAAAAGTCCAAGGAGATGATATGACCAGAGAAAGATTCGAAGAATTAGTTAACGAAGGGATTAAAACGATTCCAAAAAGTTTTTTGGAAAAATTAGATAATGTTGGGATCATTGTTGATGACAAACCCACCTCTTATCAATTAGGAAAATTAAGAGCCAGGAAAGATGCAATTATTTTTGGTTTATATGAAGGAGTTCCCCAAACTAAAAGGTGGTGTTATGGTCAGGTTTTACCAGATAAGATAACAATTTTCAAAGAGCCAATCGAAGAATATGCTTCTTCAGAAGAAGAGATTAGGGAGATTATCAAAAATACGGTTTGGCACGAAATTGCTCATCATTTTGGTTTGGATGAAAAAAAAGTGAGAGAATTGGAATATCACCGACGATCTTATCGACAGATTAAGAAAAATTAAAAGCTTAGATTTAGAAAAGGAGGAAGAAACGCTTTTATTATAAAGAAAAAATGAAAATTGTAGTTTCAGGCGGTAAAGGAGGGGTTGGGAAGTCAATGTTGACTTCAGCTTTGACAATGCTTTTGGCAGAGAATAAAAAAGTCATTGCTGTAGATTGTGATGCTGATGCCCCAAATTTAGCAATTTGGTTGAATGAGACAAAAAAATGGCAGAAAACTATCTCGGTAGTTACCTCGGCCAAACCAGTAATTGATTATAAAAAATGTGATGGTTGTGGTCTTTGCGCCAAGAATTGTCGCTTTGGAGCACTTAAAATGGTTGATGGGAGACCAGAATTAAACCCGTTTTTATGTGAAGGTTGCGGAGTTTGTGAACTAAGTTGTCCCCGGAAAGCAATTAAGTTAAAATCAGTTCAGAATGGAGAAATAAAAATTAAAAAGACAAAATATGGTTTTCCTTTAGTTTCTGGTCAACTTTACCCCGGGGAAACAGGCTCAGGGAAGGTGGTAGACCAAATTAAAAATGAAGCAGAAAAATTTGCAGAGAGTTTTAATTGGTCCTTAAAATTAAAAAACGGTTTATTCTATATTATCGATTCAGCTCCTGGAACTGGTTGCCCTGTTATTGCGGCTTTAAACGGAGTGGATTTTGCCATTTTAGTGACAGAACCGACTTTATCGGGATTTTCTGACATAAAGCGGGTTTTAAAAGTAGTTAATCATTTTAAAATTCCTTATGGAGTCGTGATTAATAAATGGGATATTAATCCTGGAGAAAGCAGAAAAATCCAAAATTGGGCTAGCGATAATTTTTTAGGTAAAATTACCTATGACCAACGAATTTTTCAGGCAATTGTTCATTTAAAGCCAATAATGGAGACAGATTTGCCGGTTAAGAATGAGATTAAAAAAATTTATGGTAATTTATCTAAAAGGATAGTTTTATGAAGAAAAAATTATTGATAGTCTTCTTATTTTTGTTATTTCTTCCCTTTTTAGGGACAAAGGCTTATGGAGATTCTACTTCCAGTCCTCAAGAGGAAATTCTTGAAGGAAAGATAATCAGCTCAATTGAAGAGGATGTTATTACTCAAGAAAATAAACAATATCTTTATCAAAAATTAAAAGTTTTAATTACCAAGGGTTCGTTGATAGATAAAGAGATAATTATTGAAGCAGGAGATATTCCTATTGTCGGCCAACCGAAATATAAACCAGGAGATGAGGTTTTAATTAGTTACAGCCATGATTTTACTGGAGATGAGGTTTTTTATATCACTGATTTCATTCGTCGTCAGCCGTTAATTTGGCTTTTTTTAATTTTTGCAGTTTTAACAGTGATTGTTGGGCGGTGGCGAGGAGTTAGTTCTCTTTTAGGCTTAGCGATTTCTTTTTTAATAATTTTTCTCTTCATCTTGCCTAATATTTATAAGGGCTATAATCCGGTTTTAATCGCTATCATTGGCTCAGTTTTTATTGTCCCGACTACTTTTTACTTATCCCATGGTTTAAATAGGAAAACCAGCATTGCTATTTTGGGGACCTTGATTGCTTTGGTTATTACCGGAATTCTAGCAAAAATTTTTGTTGATTTAGCTAAACTAACTGGTTATGCTTCAGAAGAGGCGGCTTTTTTACAAGTAGCTAAGCCTGGGATAATTAATATCCGGGGCTTAATTTTAGCCGGAATTATTATCGGCGTCTTAGGTGTTCTAGATGACGTAACTGTTTCTCAAGCGGCTATCGTTCAGCAACTAAAAGAAGTTAATCCTAAAATCAAATTAAAGCAGTTGTTTACAAGGGCAATGGACGTTGGTCAAGACCACATTGCTTCCATGGTTAATACTCTAGTTTTAGTTTATGCAGGAGCAGCTTTGCCATTATTATTATTATTTATTGATAGTTCCTCACCTTTTTCTCAGATAATAAATTACGAGATTATTGCTGAGGAAATTATTAGAGCTTTAGTTGGAAGTATCGGTTTAATCTCTGCGGTTCCAGTGACAACTTTTTTAGCAAGCCATTTTATTCATAAAAGGAATTCTTCTTAAAAAATCTAAATTCCCCTTGACAAAGAATTTCTAAGCCTTTAAAATGGCACTTGTTGTTATCAACTGATAATTGATTAGAGGAGATTATACAAGTTTGTTTTTAACGAACTCCGTATAAAAATTTTTTTTCTTTAGGGTTCAAAATGCCGAAAATGAAAAATCTTGATTCTTTACCTAAATTAAAACCCATGTCAGGTTATGTTTTAGTTGAGCCTATGCAATTAGAAAAGAAAACCGCGACAGGCATTGTTTTGCCTGATACTCATGATGAAAAATCCCAAAAAGGTAAAATTATTGCCTTAGGTGGTTCACAAATAACTGATTCTGGGAAGAAAATTACGCCTGAATTTAAAGTTGGTGAAACAGTTATTTACAAAAAATGGGGTGGAGATGAAGTTAAGTTTGGTGTTTCTGGCAAAGAGTATATTTTTGTGAAGTTTGAAGATATTTTAGCTATTATTAAATAGAATAAAAAACAGATGGCAAAACAGATTTCTTATTCATCAGAAGCAAGAGAAAAATTAAAAAAAGGCGTGGATGCTGTGGCGAAAGCGGTGGGGACTACTCTGGGCCCTAAAGGTCGCAATGTGGCTTTGGACAAGAAATGGGGGGCTCCTTCGGTTGTTCATGACGGTGTTTCCGTTGCCAAGGAAATTGAGTTAGAGGATTCATTTGAGAATATGGGGGCTCAATTGATTAAGGAAGCGGCAGACAAGACTAATGATGTTACTGGGGACGGAACAACGACAGCTACGATTTTAGCTCAAGCGATTGTTAATGAGGGGATTAAAAATTTAACTGCCGGAGCCAACCCGATGATTTTAAACAAAGGGATTGAAAAAGCAGCCTCTCAAGTTTTGGCGTCTATTAAAAAACAAGCTCATCCGATTAAAGATAATTCCGATAAAATTACTCAAATAGCAACCATTTCTGCTCAAAATGAAGAAATTGGTAATAAAATTGCCGAAGCTTTGAAAAAAGTTGGTTCCAATGGAGTTGTCACTGTTGAAGAAGGGAAAGGATTAGAATTAGTGATTGACTACAAAGAAGGGATGGAATTTGATAAAGGTTATTCTTCTGCCTATTTTGTTTCCAATCCCGATACGATGGAAGCGACGATTGAAGACGCTTATATTCTTTTAACTGACAAAAAAATTTCCTCTATTCAGGAATTACTTCCTTTTCTGGAAAAACTGGTTAAAGTTTCCAAGAATTTAGTAATTATTGCTGATGAAGTTGAAGGTGAAGCTTTGGCAACTTTGGTGGTTAATAAGCTTCGAGGGACTTTTAATGTTTTGGCAGTTGAGGCGCCTGGTTTTGGTGACCGTAGGAAAGAAATGCTTCAGGATATTGCTATTTTAACAGGGGGAACGGTTATTTCTGAAGACGTTGGCCGAAAGTTGGAAGAAGTTGCTTTAGAAGATTTGGGTCGGGCTGATCGAGTTACGTCTGATAAAGATAATACGGTTATTGTTGGCGGCAAAGGCGAGAAAAAAGAAATTGAAGGTCGAATTAAACAAATTAAAACCGAACTGGATCGGACAACTTCTGAATTCGATAAGGAGAAATTTCAAGAAAGACTAGCTAAGCTTTCAGGTGGAGTGGCGGTTATTGAAGTTGGCGCAGCTACTGAAACAGAAATGAAGGAAAAACAGGAAAGAGTTAAAGATGCGGTGGCGGCAACTAAAGCAGCCATTGAAGAGGGAATTGTTCCTGGCGGCGGGGTAGTTTTATTAACGGCAGCCAAGGTGATTGATTTGAAAGGTTTAGTTGGTGATGAACTGACTGGAGCGAAGATTGTCCAGAAAGCTTTAGAATCGCCAATGAAACTCTTGGCGGAAAATGCTGGTGAAGATGGGAATGTGGTGGTGGCTAATGTTAGAAAGAAAGAACAAGGTGTTGGTTTTAATGTTTTAACTGGAGAGTATGCGAATATGATTAAAGCTGGGATTATTGATCCAGCTAAAGTGGCTCGGACAGCTCTTCAAAATGCGGTTTCCGTGGCAACCATGATTTTAACCACTGAATGTTTGGTAACTGATATTCCTGAGAAAGAAAATCCGTCAGCTGGCGGAGCTATGCCCGGTGGTATGCCTGGCGGCATGGGAATGTAAATTAATAAAAAATATTTGAGAATTGACCTCCGCAAGGAGGTTTTTTAAAATAGGGAGATTATGAAAGAGAAAGGAAAAGAACTACAGAATTTTCAGGAATGCACTTTGTGTTTCTTAGTTAAAGAAGACAAAATACTTTTGGCAATGAAGAAAAGAGGTTTTGGCGTGGGCAAATGGAATGGAGTTGGTGGAAAAGTTAAGGATGATGAAAACCTAAAGACAACAGTTCAAAGAGAAATCTGGGAAGAAATTAGCGTGAAGCCATTAGAATTTAAAAAAGTTGCCGTTTTGGATTTTCTTTTTCCGGAAGCCCCTAGGGATATTAACTGGAATCAACGGGTTAATGTTTTTTTGGTCACCCAATGGGAGGGGGAACCGACAGAGTCGGAAGAAATGAGACCTCAATGGTTTTTCAAAAATAAGCTTCCTTTTGACAAAATGTGGAATGATGATTCCTTATGGTTATTAAGAGTTTTAAAAGGTGAAATCCTAAAAGGTGAGTTTACTTTTGCTTCTGATCAAGAAACCATTCAAAATTACACCCTCAAGAAAGATAAATAACTCCCTATTTATTTTAGGATAGTTAAGGGGTTGAAGGTTCGACCATTATCGTAGACTTCCAAGTGAAGGTGAGAACCAGTTGACCAACCAGTAGAACCAACTGTTCCCAAGACAGTGTTTTTATCAACTTCTTGGCCAATTTGGACAACAATCTTACCTAAATGAGCATACAAGGATTTGAAACCGGAATCATGATTAATAACAATGTGATTGCCATAGGAAAAACGACTATGGGAAACAGTTTCAACAATCCCTGACATAATTGGGTAAACAGGGTCGCCCAAATTGCCATCAAGATCAACCCCGCGATGAAAGCTAGAATAGCCTTGAGTAACATTGAGATTGTCTAATGGAGTGCGCACCCCGCTTTCAGTGGTTAATTGGACCACGTTGGCTGTTAAAGTAACAGTCTCTTGGGCCTGAGTTTGATTTAAGGCAGATAAAGGAGTACTGACCACACCAGTAAATAAAACCATTACGGCCAAGTTAAATCCAAAAATTTTCCGAATACTCTTTTTCTCAAAGAATTTTCTCAAAGATTTTCTGAAAATTTTATAAGTCATCTTGTGGGTTTATTTAGCCCACAAAAAAATCCTCCTAAGATAGGAGGATCTGTCAAGAATAATAGCAAAAATTTCTTAAAAAGTCAAGTTTTATAAATTATTATTTTTATAGATTATTATTTGGGTTATTATTTTAGGAGGCGCGGGCGGGAATCGAACCCGCGCATCGAGGTTTTGCAGACCCCAGCGTTTCCACTTCGCCACCGCGCCAAGTTGAAATCCATTTTAGCATTCCTTGCGCTTTTTGACAAATTATGCTATCCTATTTTTACTAATGAAAGCTAAAGGGATTATTATCATCGTTGTTGTCTTAGCCTTAGTTTTAGTTGGTTTAATTATTAAAAGTAAATTCTTTGGGGGTCAGGGACCAGGAGCTCTACAAATCTCCACTACTCCTACAGCCACTGTTTTTCTTGACGGCAGTCAAGTTGGAGTCACCCCTTACTTTGACGATAAAATTAAATCGGGAGAACACACTGTCAAGCTAGTTCCTGAGCTAACTGGAGAAAATTTAACTTCTTGGGAAGGAAAAGTAACTTTGCTCCCAGGGATTTTAACTTCAATCAAACGGACTTTTGCTGTTAATGATTCTGAATCTTCTGGAGAAATAATTACCTTAGAGAAAGCTGGTCGTAAAGATCAATCTTCTCTGGCAGTCATTTCCATTCCTGATCAAGCAGTGGTTAAACTTAATGGTGAGCCCCAAGGGTTTACCCCTTTAAGCCTTGAGGATTTAGTTCCCGCCGATTATCAAATTACCATTAGCAGTTCAGGTTATGAAGAGAAGACAGTTGCCGCTCATACGGTTGGGGGTTATAAACTGATTGTTAATGTTAAGTTGGCTCAAACAATGGAAGGGATTGAAGAGGCAACTGCCAGTGGTGAAGGTGAAGAAACAGAAGAAGAAGCTGAAGAAGAAACTGAAGAATCAAAGGCAACACCGCCATCTAAGCCTTATGTTAAGGTTAAAGATACGCCGACGGGTTTTTTAAGAGTTCGTTTAGGTCCCTCAACTGCTTCCACTGAAGCCGCCCAAATTAAGCCTGGCGCGATGTATCCTTATTTGGATGAAGAAGATAATGGTTGGTATAAAATTGAATATGAAAAGGATGAAGAAGGTTGGGTTTCTGGCGTTTATGTTGATTTGATTAAATAATTCTTCTTTAGAAAATTTCTTTTAGAAAGGGGGTGAAAAAGAATGGTAGGTTATGTTGATAATATAGAAGAAAAAACTTTAACTAATACTTTCTTCCGCGAAGTTCTTTTTACTGGTAAATATGCTCAATTGGTTGTGATGTCACTTTTACCAAATGAAGAAATTGGTATGGAGGTTCACAATACTGTTGATCAGTTTTTTCGTGTTGAAAAAGGGCAAGGTAAGGTGGTTATGAACGGCGAGGAACATGAGATTAAGGATGGAAGTGCCATTATTGTTCCAGCTGGGACCGAGCATAATATTATTAATACCTCAGCCAGTGAAGAATTAAAACTTTACACTATTTATTCACCGCCGAATCATCCCGAAGGAACAATTCATAAAACCAGAGCGGAAGCGATGGCCGCTGAGGAAGAAGAACATCACGCTTGATAACCAAATTAAGCTCCAACTCCATAAAGGATGAAAACAACTAAAAGAGCCCAGAGAATAACTGTGGCTAAAAGAGGTTTGTCTGACAAAAGAACTTTCTCTGGTGACTCGGCTTTTTCACCCTGATAAACAATACTCATATAGCGCATGATGCCGTAAATAACAAAAGGGACAGTGGCCATCAGCCACTTACTAATTCCTGCGACGGTTAAAGGTAGCTTGGCTAAAAGTGGAGCTGTGCCGGCAATAGCTGGTGGGGCAAAAAAAGTGAAAAGAGCGTAAACTAGCCAAGTTGAATTGGCAAACATCGATAAATAAGCATCAAGCAGATCATTACTATAGAAAGTTAGAGTTTGGCGATGTTGTGGAGCTTTTTTTTGGAGAAAGGATAATTCAGCTCTTCTTTTCCCTACTGCTAGAAATAGAGCCAAAGAGACAACACACAAAAGAAACCAAACGTTCATGTGGACGTTGATAGCAAAAGCTCCGGCATAAACTCTTAAAATGAAACCACCGGCAATAATCAAAACATCAAAGACAATAATGTTTTTTAACCAAAAACTATAGCTAATTTGAATTATTAAGTAAGACAAGATGCTAATGAAAAAGAAAAAACCCAGGCTAAGAGACAGAAAAAGAGAAAGAAAAATACCAAGAATAGCCATAAAAAGAGCTGTAGGAATAGGTAACTTCCCAGAAGCAATCGGTCTATTTTTTTTTATGGGGTGAAGACGATCTCGAGGTAAATCGACAATATCATTAATAAGATAAAGTGAAGAGGTAATAAGGCTAAAGATAATTATTGCCCAGACAGTGATCAAAAAATAATTACCAGTAAAAAGTAGACCGGAAAAAATCAATGGGGCGAAAAGACTTAAGTTTTTGAGGGTTTGTCTTGGTCGGGTTGACCGAACCAAACTGATAATAAATTGAACCATAAAAGTAAACTGCCAATAATAAGAACTAACATGACAATTGTATAGAATTTCTGAAGGCTACGCAAATTTAAAGCCAGAATTCCTAAAACAGCCGTAACTCCCCAATAGAAAAGAGCTGTTTTCTTTTTACTCCAATGCAATTCATCTAAAAACTTATGATGAAGATGACCGCGATCCCCCCAGACAGGGGAATGACCAGTGATCAAACGACGAATAATTGAATAAAAAGCGTCAATAAAAGGGATACCCAGAACAACAAGAACAGTGCCTATTTTGGCGGTTGACAGAATTGCTAAAACAGCCAAAAGAAATCCAGCTAAGGTTCCACCACCATAACCAGGCATAATTTTTTGCGGATAGAAATTATAAGGGAGAAATCCCAGATAGGCCCCGGCCGTAATTGCCGCCAGAATAGTAACTGGCCATTGAGTAATATCAGCTGAAAAACGGAAGCTTAAAAAAGCAATCGTTAAAGCGGCAATGACAACCATTCCCGGAAGCTGTCCATCAAAACCACTAGACCAGTTGGTAATGTTAGAAAAAAAACTAATCCACAAGAGAGCTAAAACAATAGCAATAACTTGGTTGAATTGAATAATTCCTTGGCCAAAAGGATTAGTGATAAAGAAAATCCGGATACCAACGCCAACTACCAGACCAGCGGCTAAGAAACAACCGGTTAGACGCAGGTAGGGGTTGAGATCGTACTTATCATCTAGAAGACCTAAAATTAAAAGGAGCGTTGCTCCTCCTAAGATTGATAAAAGATACTTATCTATGGGGAGAAAGAATAAGCTAACGCTAACAACAGCTAGCCAGAGAGGAATAATACCAGCCCTGGGGATTGGCTGCTGATGAAGCTTGGCTGGATGCTTCCTTTTTTTAGGGTCATCGATTAATCCCCAACGCCAAGCTAATTTAACGGTTAAAGGAGTGGTGGCTAAAGCCACTAAAAAAGCTGTAATTAAAGGGAAAATAATCAATTTTAAAATCATATTTCAGATTACCAGACGCATGATTTGAATGAGAGTAATTAATGACAGAAAATTAAAAACTAAAAAAGCCATAGCTAAAATTTGCTTCATTAAAGGCTCTCCTTTGGGGATTAAGCTTGAAACGATTGAATTTATGAGAAAGATGATTAAGCCTAGGCCAGGCAGAATAAAGAGCATTATTGGTTTAACTAATTGTTCTTGGCCCCATGGCCGAGAATAAAAGAGAGGTATCTCTGTTGGAAAAAACTTCCAGCCAAAAAGAATTAAAGCAATTTCACTAAACAAAAAAACAAAACCTAATTGCTGTATTTTCCTGACTTTATGGTTCGTAGGGAAAGAGATTAATGCCATAGCCTTTGTTTAAAATGGATTTTATCACAATTAAAGGGCTTTGGGGAGACGATAAAAAATCTTAATCTGGTCATACTTTTGGAAGAGTAAATAATGATTATTAATAAAGTCTTCTAATTGAGGAAAGACTCGGTCTTCATCTTGACTGACAATTAACCAGCGTGGTGTTTGAGATTGAAGAGCCTCGATGGTCTCTGTCTGGGCTTTAAAATCAATAATGTGATAAGCAACAGTATAGCGGCCCACTGGCAAGCGTTGAGATAAAGCGTAGATTGAAGGTCGATTGCCCCAAATAAAGATTTTTTCCTCTGATAAAGTATGAGTACGAATAAAATCGGCTGTTTGATAAAGACTTTGAGCATGATGGCCAAAATAGTTAAGATATTCCTGATGTGATTTTGACCCAGAAACGAATTGATAAAAATTCAAAAGATAAGGAAGGTTGGGGTAATTCCAGAAACGGAAGCTTACAAAAACAAAAATAAGAACTCCCCCTAAAAAAACAGGAATAGATTTTAACCACTTTTTAGAAAGAGCTAAAAATCCGAAAGACAAAGAAAAAGCAGGCAGAACTTGAATTAAGTAATGGGGATAAGGACGGGATGATAACAGAGCGGCAAAAAGTGAAAAAGAAAACCAAATCATAATAAATTTTGTGGGTAAAGAAATTTTTTTCCGGAAAATGAAAAGAAGGATAGTGAGAATGCCAATCAATAAAGCTCGGCCAAGAAGCAAGACAGAGGTTGTACTTATTTTTGAACTATTTCCTCCCCAAGATGAAAGATAGGGAAGATTTTGAGAAAAAGCAGCCGTAAGATATTGAGGGAGGGCATTTTGAGAGGCAAAATAGAAGACTGTAATTAAAATAGGGGCAATAAATCCGCTTAAAAGTAAGAGATATTTATTAATTAGTAATTTATAATTTTTCCTAGAGATATTAAGAGCAAAAAAAATAAAAACCATAGCCGCCATAAAATCAAAAGCGGCTGGAATCTTAAAAAGGCTTGCCAGGCCAAGGAGAAAACCAGCGCTGAAGATGCGCAAAGAATGTAAGGGTCTAGAAAAAATTTTGAAGATTAGATAAAAAGCAGCGATTGTTGGCAAGAGCATAAAGTTTTCCGCATTGGCAATGTTTCCTTCAAAGGTGGGTAGGCTGGTTAAGATAGCAAAAACCGCAGTCGAGATGATAATCGCCTTTTGTTTTTTTGGGAAAACAAGTTGGCTAAATTTGTAAAAAATGAAAATGGTAAAAAAGCTCCAGAGAAAGTGGATTAAGCGATATAAAGAGAAAGTGCCTGTGGCCGCTGCTATTAAATAAAGCAAAGGAGGTTTATTGTCATGGATATCGCGATAAAGAGTCAGCCCTTTTCTAACTGCTTGCCCCAAAGTTAAGTAAATACCTTCATCAGCATAGGTAAAAGGTTCAAAGAGCAAAGGGAGGCGCAGAAGGAAAACTATTATTAAAACTATCAAAAAAGGCCGATGATTTTTCCAAATTTTTTTAAAATTAGGCAGAAAAAAATTCACTTTAATGATATTATCTGATTTTTTAGTCTATTAATCAAG
>CAZQCJ010000002.1:0-13262 GCA_964591885.1 uncultured Gammaproteobacteria bacterium | reverse complement strand
GGGCCATGCTTTTACTTTCAGTTTAATGGATGTTTTGGCTCGGCAAAAAAGAATGTTAGGTTTTAACGTTCTTCAGCCGATGGGTTGGGATGCTTTTGGTTTACCCACAGAAAATTATGCTTTAAAAACAGGAATTCATCCGGTAAAAATAACGAAGAAAAATACAACCCGTTTTCGTGGGCAAATGAAAAAAATGGCTTTGTCATATGACTGGGAAAGAGAAATTAATACCAGCGACCCTCAATATTATCGCTGGACTCAATGGATTTTCCTTCAACTTTTTAAACAGGGATTAGCTTACAAGGCAAAAATACCGGTTGGCTGGTGTCCTGCTTGTAAGATTGTTCTGGCTAATGAAGAAATTATTGATGGTCGTTGTGAACGCTGTGGAGCTGAGATTGAACGAAAAGAGCAAAGCCAATGGCTTTTAAAAATTACTCAATATGCTGATCGCTTAGCTGATGAATTAGACTTAGTTGACTATCCGGATTCGGTTAAAACAGCGCAAAGAAACTGGATTGGCAGAAGCAAAGGGGTAAATCTTAACTTTCGTTTGACTGATGTTGGATTAAAAGTTAAGGAAATTGAGGTTTTTACAACTCGCATTGATACTATTTTTGGCGTAACAGCAATCGTTGTGGCTCCGGAACATCCTTTAGTGATTGAGCTTTTAAAAAAAGAGGGAGTAAAAGAAATTAAAGAATACGTTAAACAAGCCAAGAAAAAGTCAGAACTGGAAAGAACAGAATTAACTAAAGAAAAAACAGGAGTTTTTACTGGTCTTTACTGTTTTAATCCGTTGAATAACGAAAAAATTCCGGTTTGGATAGGTGATTATGTGGTGGCTACTTACGGTGGCGGAGCGGTGATGGTCGTCCCGGCTCATGATGCCCGTGATTATGATTTTGCTAAAAAATATGATTTAGAAATTCGTGAAGTTGTTAAGGGTGGAGATATTAGTAAGGAGGCTTTTGTTAATTATGGAGTTTTAGCTAATTCTGGGCAATTTAATGATCTTTTTTCAGAAGAGGCGATTAAAAAAATTAGTGATTGGTTGGTTAAAAAGAAATTAGGTCGGAAAACCGTTGCTTATAAATTACGAGATTGGGTTTTTTCCCGTCAGCATTATTGGGGAGAACCAATCCCGATTATTAATTGTCCTCATTGTGGTTTAGTCCCGGTTCCGGAAAAAGATCTGCCAGTAGAGTTGCCTTATGTAGAGAAATATAAACCAACAACAACCGGAAAATCGCCCTTGGCTTTGATTAAAGATTGGCTTAATGTTACCTGCCCAAAATGCGGTGGTCCGGCAAAGAGGGAAACGGATACAATGCCCAACTGGGCAGGTTCAAATTGGTATTATCTTCGTTATCTAGACCCTCGGAATAACCAAGAATTGGCTTCCCGAAAGAAAATTGATTACTGGATGCCAGTTGATTTGTATCTTGGTGGTGCAGAGCACACCACCCTTCATCTTCTTTATTCCCGCTTCTGGCATAAGTTTTTAAATGATATTGGTGTTGTTCCGGGTAAAGAGCCTTATTATTCGCGCCGTCAGCACGGTATGATTTTGGCTGAAGATGGGGAAAAAATGAGTAAATCTCGAGGAAATACCATTAACCCTGATGAAATTATCAAAAAATTTGGGGCTGACACCTTAAGACTGTATTTACTCTTTATGGGGCCTTACGAACAAACAATGTCTTGGAGTACCCAGGGTTTGGAGGGCTGTTGGCGCTTTTTGAATCGCGTCTGGCGTTTAACTAAAGAAAAGGTTAAAAAACAAAAAACACCTTCAGATTTATTAATCAGACTACATCAAACTATAAAAAAAGTCAGCAATGATTTAGAAGAAATGAAATTTAATACTTCTGTAGCCGCAATGATGGAGTTTATTAATGACTGGACAGGAAGTTTTCTTAATCCTAAGGAAGCAAAGGTTTTTGTTAAGATTTTAGCTCCTTTTGCCCCTTTTTTAGCTGAAGAGCTTTGGAGTGAGGTTTTAGGTCAGAAGTTTTCGGTTCATCAGCAAGATTGGCCACAATACAAAAAAGAATTGATTAAAGAAGAAAGAGTGATTCTAGCTGTTCAGGTTAACGGTAAGTTAAGGGGCCAGATTCAGCTGGCCACAGCTCAAGCTAAAAGTCAGGAAAATGTACAAGGTTTAGCTGAAAAGCAGGAAAACATTGTTAAGTATCTTCAGGGGAAGAAGATTAAGAAGGTCTTTTTTGTCCCTGGTAGGATTATCAATTTCGTCATTTAACCAATAGATATGAATTAGGGCAATATAATTGTGATATAATTAGAGAGTGAATATCAACGATTTTATTAAAAAACGTCCTTATCTAATTTGGCATACTGAAAATTTTGATAATCTTTCCGTTGATTCTATTGTTGAAGCGGTTTTGAATTATGGTAACTGGAGTGATTTTAAGAAGATGATAAAGATTTTAGGGATGAAAAAAACAGCCTCAATTTTTAGAAAAAGACTGAAGCAAAAACGCTGTAATTATCGTCCAGAAATAAAGAATTATTTTCAGCTCTACTTCCAAAAATATGCATAAGGAGATTCTAACCAAAGAACAAGTAAGATTACTCTCATTATTAAAACTATTTTCCAATAATTTTGGTTTAGTAGGCGGAACCGCCATTGCTCTTTATCTTGGTCATCGAAGATCAATAGATTTTGATCTTTTTACCAATGAGGAATTTAAAAATCAGGATGTTTTAAATAGAATCTCTAAATCTTTTAAAATAGACATGGTTGTTGTCAATAAGCCAGAAGAATTGACAGTTGTTGTTAAGGGGGTAAGATTTACCTTTTTTCGCTATTCTCATAAAATTAATTTTTCAGAAGAGTTTGACAATGTAGTGAAACTTCCAGATCTCTTGACATTAGCAGCGATGAAAGCTTTTACCTTAGGTATGAGAGCTAAATGGAAAGATTATATTGATTTATATTTCATCTTGGGGAAATATTACAGTCTTAAACAGATTGTAAAAAAAGCCCAAGAAGTTTTTGGCAATGAATTTAATGAAAAATTGTTCCGTTCTCAATTAGCCTACTTTAAGGATATTGATTATCAAGAAAAAATAATTTATCTCAAGGGTTGTAAAATAGATGATAAAATTGTAAAGAAAAAATTGATTGATTTTAGTTTAAGTTAATTAGTTAATTAGATGCGGGAATAAAGTGAGCTTGACAAGAAAAGGGGAATAAGTTTAGATTAAAAGAAAGTAAGCCGGATAAAAACCGGCTTTTTTAGTGGCTAAATTTATAACATAAATAATAAATAAGATAAAGAATAAGATGAAGAATAAAAGAAAATTAAAAGATTATAACCAGGGGATTATTTTTAATTTTCAAAAGATTTGGGAGAAAAACAAGGCAGTTGTTATTTTTGCTTCTATTGGCTTAATTCTAATTATTATTGGTTTTTTAGCTTTTTTAGTGGTTTATCAGAAAGAACCGGAGATTGAGATTATTTCTTCAGAAGCAAGCGAAGAAAGGATTTTTGTTTATTTAGAGGGGGCAGTGGAAAAGCCTGGAGTTTATGAGTTGCCTCCAGAAGCTCGTTTAAATGATTTACTTATTCAGGCTGGTGGTTTAGGAGTTCAGGCTGACAGAGAATGGGTTGCCCAAAATTTAAATTTAGCCCAGAAATTAACTGATGGGGCTAAAATTTATTTTCCTTTTGAAGGTGAAGAAGAAACAAAAGAAAGAGAAGGCAATAAGATTGGCAAGATAAATCTTAACAAAGCTTCTTTGTTGCAATTAGATTCTCTTTGGGGAATTGGTCAAAAAAGAGCAGAAGATATTATTAAGAACCGACCTTATCAATCAATTGAAGAGCTTTTAAGTAAAAAAGTTATTCCTCAAAATGTTTTTGAGAAAATCAAAGATGAAATTTCGGTTTATTAGCCTTTGCTTGCTTTTTTCCCTTTTTTTCTGTTTCTATTTTTTTCGGCTTGTTTATCTTCCTCGATATCTTCTTCCTGAGGGGGAAAGACCAGTGAAAATTGTCGGCAGGGTTACTAATCAACCATATCTTAAAGATTCATACCAGATCATTGAGCTTGGTCCGGTTTTAATCCTAGCTCAGCGTTTTCCAGGCTATTTCTATGGTGATAGATTGGAAGTCATTGGCACCTTTGGAAAAGAGGTGATAAACATCTTTAAGAGTCAATATATCTCCTTTTTCCCAACTATTCACTTACTAGAAGAAAAAGAAACTTTAATTGGTAAGACTGATTTCAAAAGATGCCTTTTAAAAACTAGAGGACAGATTGAAGAAAAGGTAAAAAGGTTTTTGCCGGAGCCGCAGGCAAGTTTACTATTAGGAATTGTTTTGGGAGTGAAAACCCAGATGCCGGAAAATTTTTGGCAAGATTTGCGGAAAACAGGCACGCTTCACTTGGTTGTAGCTTCAGGACAAAATGTGGTTATAGTTGCTGGTTTTCTGACAAGTATTTCAGTTTGGTTTTTAAAAAGACGCCGGGCGATTCTAATGGCGATTTTAGGGATTGTAATTTATGTTCTGATGGTTGGAGCTGAAGCGCCAGCAGTTCGGGCCGGTTTGATGGCTATAATGATTTTTACTGGACAGTTCTTTGGCCGGGAAACTAACCCTGGCCTTTTTTTGTTATTAACAGTTATGGTGATGCTTTTAATATGGCCTTTGATACTTTTTGATATTGGTTTTCAACTTTCTTTTGCCGCCACAGCTGGTCTTATTTGGCTTTATCCTTTGTTGTTAACCAGACTTTCGGCTTTAGGGAAAATAACGGTTTTGGGTGAAAGTTTATTGGTGACAATCGCGGCCCAGTTGGCAACTTTACCAATCCTGTTGGTTAATTTCGGCCAGTTTAGCTGGCTTTCGCCTTTAATTAATGCTTTGGTTTTGCCTTTAATTCCTTTATTAATGGTTTTTGGCTTTGTTATCGCTATCTTAAGCTTTTTTAGCAGTTTCTTGGCTCAACTGATAAGTTGGCTTATTTGGCCTTTTTTAAGTTGGTTTGTGAAGGTAGTTGAATTTTTCGGTAGTTTATCCTGGATAAATTGGGAAATAGGAAAAGTTTCTTTTTGGTGGGCTCTTCTTTATTATTTGCTTTTGTTAGTTTTTTTAGTAAAAAAAGGCTTGAAGCGAAATGAAAGAACTATTAATTTTTAAAAAGCCTCTTTTTTGGCTGTTTTTGATTTTAATCTTGCTTTGGGGGATAGTTTTTTCTTTGCCGGATAATCATCTTCATTTAGTTTTCTGCGATGTTGGCCAAGGAGATGCCATATTAATTGTTTATCGTCAGACCCAGATTTTAATTGATGGTGGGCCTGACAGCAAAGTTTTAAGCTGTCTTTCAGAACATTTGCCTTTTTGGGACCGCCAGATTGAAATGGTGATTTTAACCCATCCGGATGAAGATCATTTTGTTGGCTTAATTGATGTTTTTAAAAGATATAATTTGAAATACTTTGTTGCTAATTCTTTAGTTAATGACCGGGCTTCTTTCTGGCAGTTTTATCAGTTGGTTTTAGCAGAAAAGGCTTCTTTTTATTCGCCAAAAGTTGGGAATAAGATAAAGATAGGGGGTTTGGAATTTTTGGTTTTATGGCCTGAAGAAAAGTTAGGTGATTCTCGAGTTTGGCAGAGAAGTAATCTTCTGGCATCTAAAGTTTTGTCAGCAGCGAGTCTTTCCGATGACTTGAATGATACTTCAATTGTCCTCCAGCTTTCTTTTGGCTCTTCTCAAGCTTTACTCACTGGTGATATTACCGAAAAGGTAGAAAAGCAACTTGCCTTAGGGGAAACGGAAATTTTAAAGGTAGCTCATCACGGTAGTAAGTTTTCGAGTAGTGAGGAATTTTTGGCTAAAATTAAGCCTAAATTGGCTATTATTTCTTCAGGAAAGAATCGCTTTGGGCATCCGGCTCAGGAAACCTTGGAACGTCTGAATCAGGCCGGAATTAAGGTTTTAAGAACTGATCAGGAGGGAAGTATTGAGGTTGTTTCCAATGGCTGGGAATGGCAGATAAAACCTACTAGATAATGAATACTCATTTTTTTATTAATAAATAAATATTTCTTATGGATTTTGTCTTGCGGCAGGCTGTGTGTGGTGTTATACTGAATGAAATGATTTATCAGCAAATTAAAAAAGACCTCGGTGCTGTTTTGAAAAAGCTTAAAATTAATCCCCAAAAGCTGGTTTTGGAGCATCCAGCTAACGCTGATTATGGTGATTATTCAACTAATATTGCTCTTCAATGCTGGCAGAAGAATTATCATTCAGCTTTTGAGTTGGCGATGAAGATTGTTAATACTTGGCGTTCTCAAGGTTTGCCGGAATATTTGGCAAAGATTGAAGTGGTTAAGCCTGGCTTTATTAACCTCTCTTTAGAAAGTAATTTTCTTATCACTCAAGTTAAGGAAGTGATAAAGAAAAAAAGATTGGTTAAAAACAAGATTGAAAAGGGGATTATGGTTGAATTTGCCCATCCTAATACTCATAAACAATTTCATCTTGGCCATTTGCGCAATATCTGTTTAGGAGAAACCCTTTGTCGAATCCTGAAAGCCAATGGGAAACAAATTTATCGCGTTAATTATCAAGGAGATATTGGTCTCCATGTGGCCAAGTGTTTATGGGGGGTTTTAAAACTTAAGAAAGATACGCCGCGTTCATTAAGAGGAAAGATTGAGTTATTGGCTAAGGCCTATATTAAAGGAAACAAAGCTTATGAAGCAAACGGCAGAGCTAAGGTTGAAATCGAAAAATTGAATAGTCAAATTTACGCTCAAGATAAAGAGATTATTAAGCTTTGGCAGGAAACCCGGCTTTGGAGTCTTAATTATTTTGAAAGGATTTACCAAAGACTGGGGACTAAATTTGATCGTCTTTATTTTGAGAGCCAGGTTGCTGAAGAAGGCAAAGAGATGGTTTTAGAAGGGCTTAAGAAGAAAATTTTCCAGAGAAGTGAAGGAGCGATTATTTTTCCCGGTGAAAAGTATGGACTTCATAATCGTGTTTTTTTAAACAAAAAAGGCTTGCCGACCTATGAAGCTAAAGATTTGGCTTTAGCTAAAAAGCAATTTGCCGATTTTAATCCTTTGAAAATCTTCCATGTTGTTGGTCCGGAGCAGAAAGGCTACTTTGAAGTTGTTTTTAAGGCTCTGGAACAAATTTTACCCAGAACGATTGGCCGGGAGTTTCATTTAATGTATGGCTGGGTTCGTTTGAAAAACGGCAAAATGTCTTCACGGACCGGCGAAGTTGTTTTAGGGGAGTGGTTATTAGACGAAGTTAAAAAACAGCTTCTCAAAAAATTTAAAACAGCGGAAAAAGTAGCTGAAAAAATTGCTGTTGGCGCAGTTAAATATTCACTTTTGAAATTTAATACTTTAAGCGAAATTGCTTTTGATATAGAGGAATCAATCAATTTAGAAGGTGATTCCGGTCCTTATTTGCAATATACTTATGCTCGTTGCCAATCAGTTTTGGCTAAAACAGAAGACATTAAAACTGAAACAATTGATCTTCCTTCTCATCTTAAAAAAGAGGAAAAGGAACTCTTAAGAACTCTTTATAAATTTGCTGAAGTTATTAAAGAAGCAGAAGAGAAGCTAGCCCCTAATTTAATTTGTAATTTTCTTTTTGATTTAGCCCAAAAGTATAATCTTTTTTATAATAAGCTTTCTATCTTGAAAGCTGATCGGCTTGATTCGGTTAACTTCCGCTTGTTTTTAACTTTAGCTGTAAGTAAGATTATTAGGAATGGATTGGACCTATTGGGGATTGAAACACCAGAGAGAATGTAAGAACCTGCCTTTGGCAGAACCTTGTTTTCAATAAGAACCTGCCTTTGGCAGAACCTTGTTTTCAATAAGAACCTGCCTTTGGCAGAACTTTGTTTTTCGCAAAGCTCGAAATAAGAAAGATTAAATAAGATGTTAAAACACCAACTAACCACCCTTAAAAATGGCCTTCGTTTAATTACTGTACCGATGAAAAGTGTTGAATCGATGACAGTTTTGATTGGAGTTGGGGCCGGTTCACGCTACGAGACTGAAAAGACTAACGGACTTTCTCATTTTCTAGAACATATGCTTTTTAAGGGGACCAAAAAGAGGCCGACAACTCTGGATATTTCTAGCGCCTTGGATAGTATTGGGGCAGAATTTAACGGAGGGACCGAGAAAGAATGGACGATTTATTATGTTAAAGCCAATGCTGCTCATCAAAACTTAGCTTTTGATATTTTGGCAGATATGGTTTTGAATTCAAAACTAGAGGAAGAGGAGATTGAGCGGGAAAAAGGAGTAATTATTGAGGAATTAAATATGTATGAGGATACTCCTAACCGAAAGATTAGCGATGTTTTTGAGTCACTTTTATATAGTCCGACATCTTTAGGTTGGGAGATTATTGGGGGAAAAGAGAATATTAAAAATTTTCAAAAAGATGACTTTCTCCATTACCAAAAGAAACTTTATTCTCCAGATAATATGGTTGTAGTTAAAGCTGGAAAAGTTGAAGAAAAGGAAGCTTTGGCTTTGACGGAAAAATATTTTGGTGGGCTTAAACCTGTTTCCGGTAATAAATTTAAGCCAAATATTTATCCTGAAGAAAAGAACCCCCGAGTTAAATTAAGAAAGAAAAGAACTAACCAATCACATTTTTGCTTGGGCTTTAGGAGCTATCCTAATTTTCATCCGGATCGTTATGCCTTGTCAATCTTAGCTATAATTTTAGGCGGCAATATGAGTTCAAGAATGTTTACTCAAGTAAGAGAAAGAAGGGGATTGGCTTATCATGTTAGGACTTCAGGCGGTTTTTATTTAGATACAGGTTATCTAGTAACTCAAGCAAGTGTAGATGTCAATAAAATTGATGAAGCAGTAAAAGTGATTCTTAATGAATATTGGCGAGTTGTTAAGCAAAAAGTGGCTTTAAAAGAATTGGATAAAGCCAAAGAGTTTTTAAAAGGAAGATTGATTTTAAATTTGGAATATTCTGACGCGGTTGCCGAAAGATACGCGCTTCAGGCTATTTTGGAAAAAAAGATTAAAGATCCTCAAGAAACTATGGAAAAGATTAATAAAGTTACTTCTGAAGATATTCAGCGGGTAGCTAAGGATATTTTTGCTCCGGAAAAGCTTAATCTAGCTATTATTGGGCCCTACAATAACGAAGAGAGATTTTTAAAGCTGTTAAAATAGACTTTGGTTATTTGTAAACTCCTTGCCGGTGAGCGATGGTGATTACAAAAACTTGTTTTTGCTTGGTATTAATGAAGTAAATTATTCTGTAGGGCCAAACTTTTAAGGATCTTATTCCCAGGAGTTGGCCAGAAAGTTTTTTACCTTCTTGAGCATTTTTTTCAAGGATTAAAAATCTTTTTTTAATCTTAATTTGTTCGGGTTTTGGTAGGTGTCGGTATTGTTTTAAAGCCTTAGGCGTAATAATGACTTGCATTTTTTATTCTAATTCAGAAAGGGGAACCCCTTTTCCTTGCCCGGCTTGTCTCAGACCTTCAATAATGCTTTTTTCTACCCCAGGGAGAGAAAGAATTTCCGTTGTTTCTTCAAGTGATTCCAGCTCTTCGGCGCTTATCAGAGTTGCTTTAGGTTGTCCACTGACGGTGATGATGATTCGACTAAGATTATTACTTACTTTATTAACTAGTTTCGGCAGATTTGTTCTGGCTTCTGATATTGAAATTAAATTACTCATAAAATGATTGTACATAGTTATGTACACCTTGTCAAGAGGAACTTGGTCGGGGTGGTGAGATTCGAACTCACGACCTCGCGGACCCGAACCGCGCGCGCTACCAAACTGCGCTACACCCCGTAGGCGTCCCCGGCAGGAGTCGAACCTACATAGCGGGTTTAGGAAACCCGGGCTCTGTCCGTTGAGCTACGGGGACATAAGTCTTTTTCTAGATTGATTTTATCACAAATGTTTAGCGTAGAGTAATGGCGTAGAGGTTTTGAGGAGTTTCTTTGCTAAGAGAGGTGAGAATTAGCAAGCGATTGCCTGAAGGAAAAGAAAAGGCAAAAGAGTTTTCAAAAGGACCAGAGTAAACATCAACCAGATTGGTATTGTCATATTCAATGATACTTATCTTATCCTTTTGTATTATTAAGAGATGTTTAGAAGTTGGGAACCAGCTAACTTCAGCTTCTTCTGGTAAGTTAATAGCGAAATTACGATCTTCTTTTAAATCATAAACATAGGTTTTATCTGGCTCAAGATCTCTTTGTTCAGTCTGAGTTGAAGCTCCAGGAAGAGCGGGAATTAATTCCTGAGGGATAGAAGCCGAAGCTGTAGCTGTATAAAGAATTTTAGTTTCGTCGGAAGAAAAAGTAATATTTTTGGTTGTTTCCTCTAGGATTTGAATTAATTCTTCAGGCAAGCGACTGATTTTGTCCTGTCGGATAATTTCCCTTTCGTCATCCCAACGTTTCAGAAGAGCTTCTTTTTGTTCAGTGATATCAATTAGTTTTGTATCCTCATTAAGGATAGAAGCGTCTAGAAGAAAATTTTCTTCTAGAATGGTTTCTCCAGCCAAGGTGATTAAAATCTGTTTGGAGTCTAGTGACCATTGGTACTCTCCTTGGGCAAAATTTCTACCCTTAGGTGCGCTTTGGACAATTTGACGTGGCTCTCGCTTTAAGCCTAAAGCTCTTTCGCTTAAATCCAGAACCCAAAGACCGGCTTTTTCATCCTCACTATCAACAGCAAAGACAGCCTTTTTTTTATCAGGCGAGATAAGAGGGTTAGCCGCTCCAGTAGAAGTTAAAGGTTTAAGCTCTGGATAGGTAGGGAAAAGATAGGCATCAGTTTTGACAACCAATTCCTTTTCAATTAAAAGTTCTTTTTGCCATGAGCTGAAACCATCTTTTTTGATTTCAACCTGATACTTGCCAGGAGCTAGATTTAAAGTGGTAGCTGTTTTGTTTTTGTTGGCTTTGCCGTTGATAAAAATAGTAGCCTGGTTAGGAAGAGAATTGGCAACTAAAAGTCCGGTTGGCCGTAGACTTTTGTTAGTGAAATCAAGCCGGTAACCTGAACCCAGCTTAATTAAGAAATAGGCGGTGATACTAATGCCGATGACAAGGGCTAAAGAAATAAAAATGCGCTTGCGAATCATTTAAAATCCTTATTTTGATATATTTAGAGATGATTAAGAATGATTTATTTAAATATTAATAAAGTAAATCTTATTCATTTTATCACGTCCTTGCAGTTAATGACAAGGAGAGTTTATAATAAAAATTGAATTTTTAATTTTCAAATGTTGGCAAAACGTATCGGTATTGATCTTGGCACAGCTAACAGTCTTGTTTGGTTGGAAGGGCAGGGAATTGTTCTTAATGAACCAACGGTTGTGGCCGTAACCGTTGAGGATAATCGGGTGATTGCTGTTGGTGATGAGGCGAGGCAGATGTTAGGGAGAACACCAGGTAATATTCGGGCTTCACGGCCAATGAGGGAAGGGGTAATTGCTGACTATATAGTTACTGAAGCAATGCTTCGTTATTTTATTCAAAAGGTTAGCAGTAAGAACTTCTTCTTTAAGCCTGAAGTAATGATTTGTGTTCCGGCTGGTTGTACTCAAGTAGAAAGAAGGGCGGTTCTAGATGCTACCCAAGCAGCTGGAGCGAGAACTGCTTATCTTATTGATGAGCCTTTGGCAGCTGCCATTGGGGCGGAAATTCCCATTGCCGCTCCCTCTGGGAGTATGATTATTGATATTGGCGGAGGGGCGGCTGAAGCGGCGATTATTTCTTTAGGCGCGGTGGTAGTTCATAAAAGTGTTCGGGTAGCTGGTAATAAGATTGATGAAGCAATTGCTTTTTGGATAAAGAAGAGACACAATCTGATTGTTGGTGACCAAACAGCGGAAGCAGTTAAAATTAAAATAGCTTCGGCTTTGCCTCTGGCTAAGGAAGAAAAGATGGAAGTTAAGGGCCGTGATTCCATTACTGGTTTGCCTAAGATTGTTGAATTGACTTCTACCGAAATTACTGAGGCAATTAGGCCAACTTTAAATCAGATTATTAGTGCGGTGAAGAATGTATTGGAGGAAACGCCACCGGAATTAGCAGCTGACGTTATTGATAAAGGAATTGTGATGAGCGGAGGGACAAGTCTCTTAAGCGGCTTTAGCAAATATTTGACCCAAGAAATTGGTGTTCCAGCCCATACAGCTGAAGACCCGCTGTCATGTGTTGTTAAAGGAGTTGGGGTTGCTCTAGAAAATATAGACCTTTATAAAAGGGCCATTAGTCAAAAGTGAATAAGAACCTGCCTTTGTTAGAATCTTGTTACTATATTTATAATAAAAAACTATAAGATTTATAAATTTATTCTTTAAAGATTAAAATATAAACAGGGGAGAGCTTATAATAAATCTAGCTACTTAACAGTAAAAAAAGAGATAATTTGTGAAAATTGGACTTTAATAAAGCTCTAAATTAAAGAGTAAAAATTATATCCAAAAACATCTTTTTACAAACTAGACTCTTTTTGTAAAATATCCCTATAATTATTAACCGAAAAAGATCAACAATCATTTGTACGAGTAAAAAGAAAATCTTTATATTTTTTATTATAAGACTTTGATTATCACTTGATTTTTAGAAGAAGTTGATATTTTTTCAGATAAATATTTAAAAAAAGAAAACAAAAACTTAAAAATCAAGCCTAAAGATACTAAAGAGGATAAAAAGCACCATGAAAAAAGACGGAAACATCTTTAAAATCTTCAAAACAACCTTAACTGGCGATTCTTTTGACCAAGTGCTAAAGGGTCTCCATCAGGAGGTGCAGCAAGGAAAGAAAATTTTTGTAACCACGCCTAACCCAGAGTTCTTAGTCTTTGCTCAAAAACACCCTTGGTTCCAAAAGATTTTGATACATTCTGATATAGCTATTCCCGATGGCGTAGCCTTGTTTTGGGCTAAAGAGGTTTTAAAGAAAAAAGGCTTTTTTTCTCGACTTTTAGTTGGTTTTTGGACTGGTTTGAAAATTATTTTTACTGGTTGGGGAGAAAAAAGAATTACCGGGACTGATTTGACGGAGAAGTTATGTCAATTAGCGGCTAAAAACAACTGGACTATTTATTTTCTTGGCGGAAAAGATGATATTGCCCAAAAAGCCTTAAATAAACTTCAGGAGAAATATCCGGGCTTAAAAGGCTGGGCGGAAAATGGGCCAAAATTATCTTTAACCAATTGGTCTTTGTCTCTTATTAAAGA
>CAZQCJ010000001.1:0-26728 GCA_964591885.1 uncultured Gammaproteobacteria bacterium | reverse complement strand
CTCTTATTGGAATTTTTCTTTCCGATTTTCAGTATCGGACAATCCCCCACCAGATTGTTTATCCGGCCATAGCCATAGCTTTGATTTGGCAGATAATTAACAATCAATGGCTGGCTCTTTTTTCCGGGATAGGGGCCGCAGCCTTCTTTTATTTTTTAGTCTTAATTACTCGTTATAAAGCGATGGGTTTAGGCGATGTCAAACTGGTTGGTTTGATGGGTCTTTTTTTAGGTTTCCCGAAGATTATTGTTGCTTTATATTTAGCCTTTTTGACAGGGGCCCTAGTTGGTGTCATACTAATTTTAGTTAAGCAAAAGAAATTAAAAAGCGAGATTGCTTTTGGTCCTTTTCTGGTTTTTTCGGCTTTAGTGGCTTTGTTTTGGGGGGAAGAAATCTGGCGTTTTTTCTTATGAAAACTAAAACTAAAGGTTTTACCTTAATAGAATTATTAATTGTTTTAACGATTATTGGTTTTTTTATTTTGGCGGCTTTATGGGCTTATCAAATTCAGGTTTTTAAAGGCCGAGATGCGAGAAGAAAAGCTGATTTAGCTAAGCTTCAGCAGATCTTAGAAGACTATCTTAATGATCATATTTGTTATCCTGAAACCTTAGAATGTGGTTCAGACTTTGCTCCTTATCTTTCTCAAATCCCCTGTGACCCAGTTAATTCCGAAAATCGTATTTATTACTACTCTGTTTCCAGTGAAGAAGGTTGCAAAAAGTGGTATAAAATTTTTACCACCTTGGAATATCAAAAAGATCCGATTATTGCTAAAATTGGTTGTACTCCAGAGAATTGTGGAGCGTTCAATTATGTTGTTGGTAGTCCTAATGTTGAAGTTTTAACAAGCCAGTTAGGAGAGATTTTTCCTCCACCTTACCCGCCGGGAGTTCCTACTCCAGGCCCTGGAGTTAGTCCGACTCCAACAGGAAGTCCGACTCCAACAGGAAGTCCGACTCCAACAGGAAGTCCGACTCCAACAGGAAGTCCGACTCCAACAGGAAGTCCTTGCCCAGGCGGTTGGTTTAGCTGTTTGGGACAGGGGGGGAAGTGTAATTATATTGGTGAATACCAGGAAGGAGCTGTTTGCGATAATACTTGTAATTTTTGTGCCGCTAGAGGTTGTAATGCCTATCCGGGTTGTTTATAGAAAAAATAAAGGTTATGATAAAAACAATAGATAAGAATTTAAAAATGGAAAAGAAAATGAGAGGCTTTACCATGATTGAATTGATTGTGGTTATTGCCATTCTTGGTCTTTTATCAACAATTGGCTTAGTTAGTTTTAGAACAGCTCAGATTAAAGGCCGTGATGCTCAAAGAAAAAACGATTTGTCTCAAATTCAAAAAGCCTTGGAAATGTATTACAATGATTATAGTTACTATCCAACTGATGACTATCCAGCTTCAGGAAGTTTTATTGATGCTAAAGGTACGCTTTATATGAAGGAAATGCCTCAAGATCCTAAGTTTGGTAGCTATCCTTATTCTTCTGACGGGACTTTTTATCTTCTTTATGCTAGACTGGAAAATAGTCAAGACCCTTGTTTTGAAAGTGGTCTTTGTAATGAGGATTATGGGGTAACTTGTGGTAATGAAAATTGTAATTATTCTGTGGCTAGTCCTAATCGCATACCATGAGAAAAAAAGGTTTTACTTTAATTGAATTATTAGTAGTTATTTCCATTATTGGTCTTTTAGCCGCTCTGATTGTTGTTAATTTTAATGCGGCTCGGGAAAGAGCTCGAGATGTCCAGCGTAAATCCGATTTAGACCAAGTAAAAAAAGCCTTAAGGATGTATTATAATGACAATAATTTTTATCCAACTGATGATGTCTTGACTTGGGGTAGTCCATTCCAGTCAACAGACGGTAATATGATTTATATGAAGCTTTTGCCGCAGGATCCAGCCAACCAGGGAGCTGTCCCAGCTTATCAGTATGGTCAAAAGAGCGAAGGCCAAGATTTCTGTCTTTGGGCAACTTTAGAAAATAAATCAGACACAGATATTGCCAAATCACAGGCAAGATGTTCTGATTGCAGTGTAGGTGAAGATGATTATGTTGTTTGTGCGGATTAAAAGGATGAGGTGAAAAATGTTAAGGCAAAAATTAAAAATCAAAGTTGAAAATTTAGGCTTTACTTTAATTGAACTTTTAGTCGTTATTTCCATTATTGGCATTTTAGCCTCTTTAACTTTAGTTAGTTACACTGGGGCGCAAAAACAGACTAGAGATACTCAACGACGTTCTGACTTAAACCAGTACCGCAATGCTTTAGAGAACTATGCTAGTTCTAACGAAGGTATTTATCCAGATGGTCTTAGTTCAATTGACAGTCTTTGCGGAGAGGGCAAAGCTTTAAACACATCTTTTATTGCCAGTTGTCCAGTTGACCCTCTTAATACTGGAGATTATGTTTATGGATTCCATTCCTCAGCGAGTGGTGATGCTTATTTAATTTATGGTGGCTTAGAAACTGGTGGTTTTTGGGAAATTTGCAGTAATGGAGAATCAGGGAAAGTAACTGTTAAACCAACCGATAGTAACTGTGATTTATGAAGAAAAGCGGGAAAACAGGCTTCACTTTAATTGAACTTTTAGTGGCAATGACAATTATTGCTGTTTTAATGGGGATTTCTTTGGTTTCTTATCAAGGAGTAAGAAAATCTTCTCGCGATGGGATAAGGAAAGCCGACCTGGAGCAGACAAGAAGCGCCTTGGAAATGTGTCGGACTGATGTGGGCAGTTATCCTATTGGTAATCTTTCTTCAGGTAGTATTATTACCTGTGGAGGTAAGGATTATATGACGATTCCGGATGATCCTTTATCAGACAGAAATTATGCTTATTTTGGAGATGAAAACAATTATACTTTATGTGCATCTTTAGAAACCGGAGGTTCAGCTGTGACTGGTTGTGGTTCTTGTACGATTGAATGTAATTATAAGGTAATTAATCCTTAAAAAGACTGATGAATAATGAAGAGAAACTGCTCAAAAAATCTATCCTCTAAATCTTCCCCCTTATTTTCTAATTTAGGCTTTTCTTTACTTGAGCTCCTTTTAATTCTTTCTTTAATTGCTTTACTTTTTTCTTTAGGCATAGCTCAATACAATCGTTTTAGTCGTTCCCAAAGTTTAGTTAAAGCAAAGGATGAATTAATTAGTAATTTAAGATTGACCCAGAGTAAGGCGATGATAGCAGAAAAACCGCTTGAATGTGGTGAAAAAGAACTTGAAGGGCACAGCTTAGAATTTATTAATGATTATTCTTATAGAATCGTTGCTGTTTGTAATTGCGTTGATTGTCCTGAAGTTAAGGCTGCTGTTAATTTTCCTTCTGGCGTTGTCAAGCAATCCGGTCCAGATGAAATTTTTTTCAAAGTTCTAAGCCGTGGCGTTGAATTTATTGGTTCTCAACCCCCGCTTATCCTTAGTCTGGTTGATTCAAATGAAACCCAGACAATTAATTTGACAACGGCGGGGGAAATAAGATGAGTATTAAACATCTAAAGCTGAAAATTCAAAATTCCAATCGTGGGCAATCAATTATTGAAGTTGTTGTTGCTTTGGCTTTAGTAGTTTTTGTTATTTTAGGTTTAGTTAAAGTCTCAGTTAGCTCTATTAATAACAGTGCTTTTGCTCGTGATCAGAGAGCCGCAACAAAATATGCTCAAGAAGGGATTGAAAGTGCTCGTCAATGTAAAGAGGAAGACGAGATTGCCTTTTGGAATATGTCTTGCCCGGCTTTAGCGGACCCAAGCGAAAGCAAATTTACTCGGCAAATAACTTATACTCAACTCGAAGAAGGAAAAATGCAGGTTGATGTTATTGTTAGCTGGGGAGACAGCAAAGGACAGCATGAATCTAATTTGACAACTTACTTGACTAAATGGGAATGAAAAAGAAAATAAAACAAAATAGAAATAATCAAGCCAAGGGGTTTACCTTGATTGAAATTTTGGTTGTAGTGGGTTTGTTGGCGATTATAGCGGTTATCAGCTCCAACATGTTTTTTACCACCTTACGGAGTTCAAGTAAAAGCAAAACGTCTATAACGGTTAAGCAAAATGGTGATTATGCTTTGGCAACCATGGAAAGATTAATTAGGGATTCAGAAGAAGTTATTGCTAACTCTGACGGTTCAGTTTGTGTTGCGGATATGAATAAAGTAAAGATTAAAAGATTAGATGGTAGCGAAGTAGAATTTGCCTGTGAGGAAGAAGGGACAGCTGATGGTTTAATTGCTTCTAATTCAGCTAGGTTAACCAGTGAAAATGTTAAACTTGATAGCTGCTCTTTTGATTGTTCTTCTCAGGGGGAATTTTATCCTCAAGTAGTAGCAATTAGTTTTACTTTAAGTCAAGCAACGGTTACAACCAGACTGGAAGAGCAAGCCTCTTTGGATTTTAAAACTACGGTGACGACAAGGAATTTTTAATTGCTCGCCTACTTAATTTTAATATTTTCTTTTTAGAACGAAATCAATACCGGCGATAAGTTGGCTTCTGGCAGGTTGGTGGGAAAGAAAATCCAGTTTTTCCTCAAAAATACCCTTTGCTTGTTTGGCTAATTTTGCGGCTAATTTTTCTCCGTATTCTAAACTACCATATTTTTTCATTATTTTAAGTGTCCAATTAACTTCTTCCTTCGTTTTATTATCTCTCGTCTTTTTCATAATTTGCAGTAATTTTTTCTTTTCTTGACCTTTAATAGTACGTAAAAGGTGAGATAGCATAATTGTTCTTTTCCCTTCATAAATATCGTTGCCTTTCTGTTTTTTAAAACCGGCGAAATCAGAAGTTAAATCTAATAAGTCATCTCTAATTTGGAAGCAATAGCCCAAAGGTTGAGCAAATTCGTAGATTAATTCAAGTTGTTTTTTATTAGCTCCAGCTAAAATTGCTCCCAGTCGCATTGGTCCGGCAATGCTGTAGTAAACCGTTTTACCATCTAGGATAAAGAAGATATCTTTGTCATTAAACTTCTCTTTGTTTTCTTGAGTCCATTTTATCTCTGCAGTTTGTCCTAAGCATGTTTTAGTTAACATTTGATAGAATTCATCCATAATGGCAGAAGTTTTTCTTGAACCTAAAATTTTTTCATTGTCTTTTAATATTTTCCACATAATAATATGGAGAGCATCAGCCGCATTAACAGCTAACTCTGGGCTATAAAGGCGGTGAAGTGTAAGTTTGCCTCTACGTTCTAAAGAATTGTCTTCAAAATCATCATGAGCTAGAATCCAATCTTCAGATGTTTGCATGGCCGCAGCGGTTCTAATAGCTTTTTTCTCTGGGAAACCCATAGCTTGAGCGGTTAATAATAAAAGCGTTGGTCTTAAATACTTTCCTTTTCTTTGAGGATAATCGCTAACAATTTTCCAATGAAAATTAACTTCTTTTTGATATTTTTTGCTTATTTTAAGTGGCCCTGTAAGGTGAAGGGGTTTTTGCAAATATTTTTCAATTTCTTGCCAAACAATTTTCTTTTTGGCTTCTAAGACTTTTGTGAAGTCCATAAATGGTTTTATATCATTTCCAACTTAGAAAGTAAAGCTATTTGTATTAAAGAATAAACTTGACATCATAGGTTTTTTATCTTTAAATAAGATTAATGTCCAAAAATAATTCCGGCCAGAGTTTACTAGTAATTTTATTAGTAATGGCAGTGATTTTAACTATTGGTCTAGCCGTTGCTTCTTATTCAATCACCAATATTAAGATTTCCCAACAAGAAGAAGAGTCAGCTCGCGCCTTTTCTGTGGCCGAGGCTGGTATTGAAGAATCCCTTAAGGCTGGCTCGGCAACTAATGTAACAATTGGAGAAATTACAGCTGATGTTACAGAGATAATCCAGGGGAACAGTGATGAATTTGATTTTGGCGGATCAAAATTTCCCAGCGGTGAATTAGCTAACGTCTGGCTTATTGGACACACAGAAGAAGGCGCTTTCAGCCCTGAAACTCATTTTCCTTATGATGGACAGATAACGCTTTGTTGGGGTGATAGTACTACCTTGAATGATTCAACACCAGCTTTAGAGTTAGCTTTAGTTTATAAAAATTCTTTAGGAGAATATAAAGTTATTCGTCAGGGTTATGATCCGGTTAACGGAAGAACTGTTGGTTTTGATGAAAGTCTAGATAAAAATGGTGATAATTGTACTCCTGGACTGGCTTTTGGTAAAGAAATTGATTTAGGTAGCGGTTTTTTTAACTTAGGAGTCAATGATATCCCCTATCTTTTGAGATTAAAGCTTTTATATAATACTGATTTACAGCCAATTGTTATTCAGGCAAACAGCGATTTGCCTGAACAGGGTAAATGTTACGAATCAATAGCTAGCGTTCAAGTTTCAGACGTAACAAGAAAAATTCGTCAATGCCAATTTTTTCAAGCTCCACCTGAAATTTTTGATTATGTTTTGTTTTCTGAAAGTGATTTAGTTAAGTAGAAAACTGCCCTATGGAATTTTTTGGTCTAGATATTGGTTCCCATCAAGTTAAAATTGTTAAAATAAGCAAAAGCGGTAATCAGCGCCGTTTAATGGCTTTGGGAACAGCTCCTTCTACCCAAAAAGGAATTCTTTCTGAGTCTGAAAATGACTTGACTGTCTTATCAAATATTATTAAAAAACTTCATCAGGAGACAAAAGTTGGCGTTAGAAATGTTGTTTCATCTTTACCTCAAGACCAAGTTTTTACTCAGGTGATTAGTTTGCCTAAGCTTTCTAAGGACGAGTTAATCTCTGCTCTTAAATGGGAAGCTGAGCAATATGTGCCTATTCCTTTAAATGAAGTTACTCTAACACACCAGATTATTGGTGAAACAAAAGAAAACGGTAAGGGAAAAATTGAGGTTCTTTTAGCCGCAGCTCCCAACCGTCTGATTGATCGTATGGTAGCGGTTTTAAAAGCTGCTGGTCTTAACCCTTTAAGTTTAGAACTAGAAATTATGGCTGTTGCTCGCAGTTTGATAACTCCAGGGCCAGATATTACCATGATTGTTGATTTAGGGGCAAGAGCTACTGACTTGGCTGTTGTTGAAAATGGGCAAATTATTTTTGTTCGTTCAATTGCTACTGCCGGTGAATCTTTTACAAGAGCAGTAGCGGCTGGTTTAAATTTAGATATTAATCAGGCTGAGGCTTACAAAAGGGCTTATGGAGCTGACCCGGAAAAATTGGAAGGGAAAATGATTAATTCTCTAATACCGGTTATTGAAATTATGGTTGCCGAAATGGAGAAAATAATTCAATTTCATCAATTAGAGAAGAAGAAGAATATAAAAAGGATTATTTTGACTGGAGGAACAGCCAGTTTACCAGACATAGCTTCTTTTCTGGCCAAAAAACTTAATCTGGAAATTCAGATTGGCAATCCCTTCGTTTCAGTGGTTAAAGATGTCTTGGTTAAAAAAATCCCCCCTCAAGAGTTACCCTTATATGCAATTGCCAGCGGTTTGGCGATGAAGGAGATTTGATGAGGCAAGAGATTGACTTTCTTAAAGGAGCTAGGGGCGAGAGAGAAAAGAGACTTAAGCTTTTACGGATGGTTAAAGCCTTGAGTATTCTTCTGCTCTTAGTCTATTGTTTAGTGGTAGCTGCTTTCTTTTCCTATAGTTTTTACTTAAACACAAATGTAAGAAAAACAACCAATGAAATTGCTTTAAAGAAAAATAAGATAGAAGATTTAAAAGAAATAGAGACCCTGCAGGTAGTTTTGAAAGAAAGACTTTCTGTTCTGTTGAAATTCTTTGATGGGCAAAGAGAAGTAGATTTCATTGTCTTGTTGGATTATTTTGACAGCAGAACTCAAGGAGTGGCTATTAGAGATCTCTCTTTATCTCCAGAGGGGAAGATTAAATTTTCAGGTGAAGCTTTAGATGTTATTGCCCTTGGACAATTATTGGACAGTTTAACCAGCAAAGAAGCTGAGCAGATTTTTTCAAGCATCATTCTTTCTAACCTTGCTAAGAATGAAAATGATGCTAGCTATATTTTTACAATTCTTTTAGAGACAAGGGTTTAACTTAATGAAAATCAATCTTAAAAATTTAAAACAATTTACTTTATCAGGCTTAATCATTCTATTGATTTTAGTAGTTACTGTTTTTGTCCTTGTTCCAAAAATGCAAGCCATTATTGATTTGCGTCAGCAGTCATTTAAAGATAAAAAAACTTTGGTTAATCTAACCAAAAAGCTGGCGGCCTTAGAAGGCTTAGCTCAGGTTGAATTCTCGGAAAAAGTTAGCGTGGCGTTGTCTGTTTTACCGGCGGAAAAAAATGTCCCAGAGAACTTAGGGACAATAAAAAGCCTTGCTCTTAATAATAATTTAATTGTTAGCAATATTACTATTGGTGATATCGGTGAAATTACTGAAGTTAGTTTGACACAAAAGACAGCCAAAGATACAACCATGCCCTTTTTTAAGATTAATGTCGGTTTAATTGGCGAGATAAAAATGATAAATAATTTTATTAACCAAATTCAATCAGCGGCCCCTCTAATGAAAGTTAGGAACGTTTCTATTTCACAGAAAAAAATGGAAATTCCAGAAGCCAGAATAGAAATTGAAGCCTATTTTCTTCCCTTTCCTAAAAACTTAGGGAAAACAGAACAGCAATTAATTAATATTACCAATGAAGAGGAAAAAGTTTTTAATCGTCTTCTTAATGAATTTACTTTTTTGGGGAGTGACTCAATTTTGCCCAATCTACCGGTTGGCAAGGAAAATCTTTTCTCTCCTTAAATTATTGGTTAAGGTTAAGGTTGACCTTTTTTCTTTCTTTAAAAGCCCTTATTTTTAAAATTTCTCTTAAAGCTTTGATGGTTCTACCGTTTTTGCCAATGACAATTTTAATATCTTCAGGATTTAGCTGAATATTTAAATTAAGCTGTTCGTCTTCTTCTTTCTTCTCCACCACAACATCTTCAGGGTGTTCAACAATAGCTTTTAGTAAAAATTCAAGAAGCTTTTTCATTTCAATTGATTAATTGATTAATTTCTTAACAGCAGGAGTTAATTGAGCTCCCTTTTTAAGCCAGGAATTTAATAAAACCTGGTTGATTTTGATTGTTGGCGGTTTGGTTTTAGGATCATAAAAACCTAAAACAGCCAGATTTTTGTTGTCTCTTTTGCTGCGTCTTTCGCTAGCGACAATTCGATAGGAAGGTAGGTTTTTACTGCCGGTTCGCGCTAATCTTATTTTAATCATGTTTAAATTTTACTTTTTTAAAGCCAAATTTTCAAGAGCTTTTTTAGCCGCTTCTTCCTGAGCTTTTTGTTTACTCTTCCCAATGCCAGTGGCAAGAATAACATTTTTAACTAAAACATTAACTGTAAAAATTTTGTTATGTTCTGGCCCTTTTTCTTTAGCTGTTTTATAAATTGGCGATTGGTCCATTTGGGCTTGAGTTTTTTCCTGGAGCAAACTTTTGTAATCCTTTAAGCGTCCGGAACGTAATATCTCTTTTAATAAAAATTCGAAGTTCTCACGGATAAAAATTTCAACTGTTTTTGATCCCTGATCAAGAAAAAGAGCTCCGATAATTGCTTCCAGAGTGTTAGCTAGAAGAGTGGGATTTTTTTGCCCTTGGCTTTCTTTCTCTCCCTTGCTTAACAATAGATGTTCCCCAATTTTTAGTTTTTGGGCAATTTGAGCTAAGGAACCTGTTTTAACTAAATTTGAGCGAAGATTAGTCAATTTCCCTTCGGGAAAGTGAGGAAATTTTTTAAACAACCAGTTGGAAACAACAAGCGACAGAACTGCATCACCGAGAAATTCAAGCCTTTCGTTGGACTGAATCTTCTGTTTTCTAAACTCATTTAAATAAGAGCGGTGAGTTAAAGCCTCTTTTAAGAGGTTTGGTCTTCTAAATTTAAAACCCAGATTTTTTTCTAATTCTTCGAAGTTCATTTAAGATTTTTAAAGACAGTTCCTAAAACACCATTGATAAAAGAGGAACTTTTTTCACTGCCATAGGTTTTTCCTAGCTCAATCGCCTCATCAATAATTACCTTAGGTGGCTCTTTTTGTTTAATGGTTAATTCCCAAATAGCCAGCCTTAAAATAGCCAGGTCAATTTTGTTAATCTGTTCCAGCGGCCATTCCGGCGCAGCCATAGTAATAGTCTTATCAATTTTTTTGAGTACTTTTTTTATCTTTTTCCCAATCTCGCTTTGAGGGTTATTTTCTTTTTGAAAAGAAAAACTAAAAAGGTCCTGGACAGTTTCTTCGCGTTTTTTATGACGTGGATCAAACGGCGTTTTCATTTTTATTTTTAATTCCTGCCATTTGGCGACTCACCGATTTTAAAAAGCGCCGTTTTAAAGCCACTCTTCTTTTGCCTTTTCGATAGGTAGAATGTTTTCTTTTAGGTTGTGCTCCCATTTTTTAATTTGGTTCAATATCTTTTATTTTATCTTTTTTAAGCTTAGCTTGCAAGAGAGGATATTGGCTGATTTTTGGGAAAATATCAAGAGCGGCCTTTTTAGTTATTTCAATTAGAGATAAGTCCGCAAAAGAAGCAATCTTTAAATTAAGAAAACCATGTTGGGCAGTTCCGTAAATTTCTCCTGGACCTCTTAATCTCAAATCCAATTCAGCCAATTGTGAGCCGATGTTTATTTTTTCCAAGGCCTTAATGCGTTCGAAAGATTTGCCTGAAATCAATGGGGTGAATAAAAGACAAAAAGACTCCTTATTACCCCGACCGACGCGACCACGAAGCTGGTGGAGTTGTGATAAACCAAATCTTTCTGCCCCTTCAATAACCATGATAGTTGCTCGAGGGATATCAATTCCCACCTCTACTACCGGCGTTGCCACCAGGATATCTAAAAGACCCTCCTTAAACTTCTCCATAACCTTGTTTTTTTCCTGACTTTTCATTTGACCATGGAGCAAACCTAGTTTTAAATCAGGAAAAACTTTTTTGGAAAGGTTTTCAAATTCAACCTTAGTTGCTTTAACTGATTGTAGTGTTTCCGATTCTTCAATCAAAGGACAAATGATAAAAGCCTGTTCGTCGCTGTCTTTAACTCTTTTTCTTATCCATTCATAAGCGTTGTTTCTTTTCTGAGGAGGAACAAGCCAAGTTTTAATTTTCTGGCGGCCAAGCGGCATCTCATCTAAAACAGAAAGATTCAAGTCACCATATAAAGTTAAAGCAATAGTTCTAGGAATGGGTGTTGCAGTCATTGTTAAAATATGTGGTGACATTTGCTTTGGTAAATTGGCTTTTTGGATTAATCTAGCTCTTTGTTTTACGCCAAAACGCTGTTGTTCATCAATAACAACCAAACCCAGCTTTTTAAACTGGGCTCTTTTGTGGATTAAAGCATGGGTGCCGATTAAGGCGTCAAAATCATTATTTTTACTTTTCCAGCTGCCTGTCAAGAGAAGAATTTTAAGGCCAAGAGGTTCTAACAATTTTTTTAAAGTCTGGTAATGCTGATGAGCTAGAATTTCGGTTGGGGCCATTAGAGCCGATTGAGTATTGTTAAGCCAAGCAAGGTAAATACCTAAAGCAGCAATGACTGTTTTGCCGCTGCCGACGTCTCCTTGTAAAAGCCGGTTCATCGGTTTGTCTCGGCTTAAATCTTTTAAGATTTCACGACAAACTCTTTTTTGGGCCTGAGTTAATTCAAAAGGAAGATTTTCTGTAAATTTTAAAACCTTTTCTTGGTCAATTGAGAATTTGAAAGCCAGTTTTTCTTTAAGCCAGGCTTTTTTTCTCTGTAAAGCCTCAAGCTGAAGCAAAAAAAGCTCTTCAAAAGCAAATCTTTCCTTGGCTTTCTTTGCCGTTCTAATATCTTTCGGAAAGTGAATATTTTTTAAAGCTTGGTTAAATTCTTCAAGCTGATGACTTTTTCTTATCATTTCCGGCATAAAATCAGTTAGGGGTATTTTTATTTGTTTTATTAACCAAGCGATTTTTGAACGGAGCCATTTAGAGGTAATCCCGTAGGTTTCGTGATAAATAGGAATTAAGCAGCCGGTATGGATTTTACTGGCAAGATTTTCATAATCAGGAGAGAGCATGACTTTTTGCCGTCCGAACCAATCAATTTTACCGGAAAAGCGGTATTCCTCCCCCACTTTCAGGGTTTTAACTAAAAAAGGTTGATTAAACCAGATAATTTCTATCTGCGCGTTTTTATCAGAAATTTTAGCTTTTTGGATTTTTCTGCCGTGACGAGTGTATTGGTTTTTAATTTCAACAATTGCCCCCTTAAGAGTGACAGTTTCTCCTGGTTGGACTTTATTGATGGGAGAAATTAAAGAATAATCTTCATAGCGGAAGGGAAAATGATAAAGCAGATCTTCAGCAGTTTTAATATTCAGCTTTTCCAATCTTTTGGCATAAATCGGCCCTATCATAAAAAGATCAGCCACTTTTTTTTGAAGATCCATTTTTATTTAAAAAAAAGAATAGAGAAAAGGCATCATCGAGGTTAAAATCAAAGCCGAAGCAGCCAAAACTACCAAGATAATCCAAAGTTTTTTTTGTCTTTTAGAAAGAATCATTTTAAAATTTTAGTTTGAAATTTTAATCTTGACGAATTTCTTTTTGCCGGCTCGAATAATACTCCCGTCTTTTATTTTGTTAGTTGAAAATTCATTAAGGGTAAAGCCATTAATGTCAACGCCGCCTTGCTTAATTAATCTTTTTGCTTCACTATTTGAGTTAACTAAACCGGTCTCTGTTAAAATCTTGATAATATCTTGATTTTTAACTGGTTTAATTTGATAAACTTCAATGTTTTCTTCTGGAAGCTTCCCCTTCTGAAAAACTTCCTTAAAATATTTTTCCGCATTTTTTGCGTCTTTTTCACTATGATACATTTTGACAATCTCAAATGCCAATTTCTTTTTCAAATCCATAGAGTTTAGTTCTTTCTCTAGTGATTTAATTGGTTGGAGTGGTAAAAGAGTTAGTAGTTCAAAACTAAGTGGTACTATTTCATCTGGAAATGACATAACCCCGCCATACATTTCGTTGGGTGAAGTATTTAGAAAAAGAGCATTGCCCGTGGTTTTGCCGATTTTTTCTCCCTTGGAATCAACTAAAAGTTTAGTTGTTAAAACAAATTTTTCTTTGTTTTTCAACTTTTTCATTAAGTCACGACCGATAAGCATGTTAAACATTTGATCAGAGCCGCCAACTTCCAAATCAACGTTCAAATGGACAGAATCGTAACCTTGTATTAAAGGATATAAAAACTCATGGAGGTAAATATTCCTATCTTGTCCTAGTCTTTTTTGGAACATTTCTCTTTTAATCGTTTGTTGGTAGGTTAAATGACGAGCTAAGCTGAGTAATTCAGCAAAAGAAAGCTTAGAAAGCCATTGGCTGTTGTAGAGAAATTGAGCTGGATTTTTACCACTAAATTTCAAAACCCGACCGACTTGCTCTTTCCAATTTTTGCAATTCTCTAAAACTTGTTTTCTGGTTAATTGCGGGCGTGAGGATATTTTATCAGTTGGGTCACCAATCATTCCAGTAAAATCTCCTACCACAAAAATAACTTCATGGCCAAGATCTTGAAATTGTTTCAGCTTTAAAACTCCGACCATATGTCCCAAATGAAGGTTGAGCATAGAAGGGTCGAAACCTTGATAAAGACGGATTTTTTTACCCGAACGTAAGACTTTTTCCAGAGTTTCTTTAGAAGGGTAAATTTTTTCCACTCCCCTAGTCAAGACTTCTTCAATTTTATCCATAATTCAATTGTAAAATTTTCTATGTTATAATTCAAGAATGAGTCGTTGGCAAGAGATTTGGCATCAAAGAAATTCTCGTTCTTATCGTCGTTTTCCCTTATCACATCGCCGGAAGATTATTAAAAGCAAATTTTTTGCTAGGCTGGCCTTTTTTTGTTTTATTGGTTTGATTGCCTTAGGTTTTTTAATGACTGGCTTGTTCGCTTTCTATGCTAAAGATTTGCCTCAACCGGACAAAATTATTCGTCGAGAGGGTTTTTCCACTAAAATTTATGATCGCAACGGCGAACTTTTATATGATATTTTTGCCAATCAGAAAAGGACACCGATTGAACTTAAAGATGTCCCTCAGCACCTTCGCAACGCTACTATTGCCATTGAAGACAAAAATTTTTACAAACACGGAGGTTTTGACCCAACTGGTATTTTCCGAGCTTTTTTTAATACTGTTGTTCATCGTCAATTACAGGGTGGCTCAACCTTAACTCAGCAATTGGTTAAAAATGTTCTTTTAACTTCACAAAGAACAATTCCCAGAAAATTAAGAGAGTTTATCTTAGCGGTTCAGATTGAGAAAAAATATTCAAAGGACGAAATTTTACAGATGTATCTTAATGAAGCCCCTTATGGCGGAACAGCTTGGGGAGTTGAAGAAGCTTCAGAAGCTTATTTTGATAAGAGTGTCAGCGAGTTAAATCTAATTGAATCGGCAGTCCTAGCTGGTTTACCACAACGGCCAAGCGTCTATTCGCCTTTTAGTGATAGTCCTCAGGCTTATATTGTTAGAACACAGCAGGTTTTAAGAAGAATGCGGGAAGATGGATATATTACCAGTGAACAGGAGAAAGAAGCTTTTAAGCAATTGGAAAAAATAGAATTTGCGACTGAAGGTTCAAGTTTTAAAGCGCCTCACTTTGTGATGTATGTTAAAAAACAATTAGAGGAGCGTTATGGTCAGCAAGTTGTTGAAGGGGGCGGGTTGCGGATCTATACGACTTTAGATTTAGATATTCAGGAAGCAGCTCAAGAAGCTGTTGCTGAAGAAATTGCCAAAGTGGAAGCTGTTCACATTACCAATGGCGCAGCTTTAGTAATGGATCCTAATAATGGTGAAATTTTGGCTATGGTTGGCTCAAAAAATTATAATGACCCGGATTATGATGGCAAGGTTAATGTTACTCTTTCTTTAAGACAGCCTGGCTCGGCTATTAAGCCAGTGACTTATTTAGCGGCTTTGAAAAAAGGCTATACTGCTTCGACTCTTTTAATGGATACGCCTACGACTTTTCCTGGCGGACCTGGTCAGCCGGATTACAATCCGGTGAATTACGATGGTCAGTTTCATGGTCCGCTTCAAGTGCGTTTTGCTTTAGGTAATTCCATTAATATTCCGGCGGTGAAGATGCTGGCTCAAGTTGGACTGAAGGACATGTTACAAACCGCTTATGAGCTTGGCTTGTCAACTCTAGAGCCAACCACAGACAACTTAAAACGTTTTGGTTTATCTGTAACCTTAGGTGGCGGTGAGGTAAGACTGCTAGAGCTGGTTGAAGCTTATTCTGCTTTTGCCAACGGCGGTTTGAAAGTTGAGCCAATATCGATTTTGAAAGTTACTGATAAGGACGATAAGGTTTTGTTTGAGCAGAAGAATGTTCAAGGGAAAAAAGTTATTACTGAAGCTCAGGCTTTTCTTATTTCCCATATTCTTTCAGATAATAATGCCCGCCTGATTACTTTTGGGGCAAACAGCGCCTTAAATATTCCCGGGCGTACGGTAGCTGTTAAAACCGGAACAACTAATGACAAAAGGGACAACTGGACGATTGGCTGGACGCCTCAAGTTATTGCCGGGGTTTGGGTAGGTAATAACGACAACAGTCCGATGAAAGAAGTTGCTTCTGGTGTTTCCGGAGCGTCACCGATTTGGCGCCGAGTTATTCAAGCAGCTCTGGCTGATAAAAGTAATCTTAGTTTTAAGGTTCCTGAAGGAATTGTTACTGCTGAAGTTGACCAAATTTCCGGTTATCGGGCTCATGATAATTATCCCTCTAGGGTTGAGTATTTTATTAAAGGAACTGAACCAACCGGAGAAGACCTTATTCATACTAAGTTGAAACTTTGTCGCGGTCAAGAAAAACTGGCAACACTTGTCCAAATCGCTAAAGGTGAATATGAAGAAAAGGAATACTTTGTCTTTCAGGAGGATGACCCAATTTCTTCAGATGGAGTTAACCGCTGGCAACAAGGAATTGATAAATGGCTGGAAACTCAATCTGATTCTCGTTATTACCCGCCAAAGGAGTATTGCGGCTCAACCGATGAAATAGAAGTCAGCATCAGTGAACCGGCTAACCGGACTCAAATCAATAGTAATGATATCAAAGTGGCTGGTAAAATAATCGCCAATAATGATATTAAGAAAATTGAAATTTTTATTGATAATAAAGCCAAAGAAACGATTGAAAATAGTAAAAAGTTTGAGAAAGTTTTTTATCTTACTGACGGTGTTTATAAAATCAAAGTTAAAGCTTTTGACAATCAAGATAACCAGAGTGAAAGAGAAGTTGAAATTGGTGTTAATGTTCCCTGGGACTGGCAGCCCTCCCCTTCTCCTACTCCCAGTCCGTCTCCTAGCCCAACTTCTTCACCAACCCCCGCCCCTTAATTTTTTAACTTTAACTTAGATTTTAATTTAAATTTGATTAGAGTGTTATAATAAAGGCTAAGATATGGTTAAAAAAGAAATTTTTTTAAACAGAATAAATCCGGAATTTAGCCGTTTGCCAAAATCAATAAGAAAGCATATTCGTCAGGGAAAAGCGGAAGGGAAAGTTGACGAAGCTAAAGCTAAAAAGGATTGGGAAGCAGCTATGAATCAACCGCCGAAAATTAAAAAAAGAAAGGTTTCGTTTTTGTCTAAAATAGAAGAATATATAGAAGATTTTGGCTCTGATATTGCCAAAAAAAATCTTAAAGAATTTAAAAATTATTCTTTTGAGGAAGCAAAGAAAAAATTAAAGGACTTTGGCTATGATTCAGAGACAGAAAAGGAAAAAGTTGATGATTATATTTTAAAGCGATTGCAAAGGATTAATGAATTAAGATCAATTAAAGATGAGGAGAGAATTTTTACCCAAGAAGGATTAAGCCTTTTTTATATTGTTTTAGATAAAGTTTATCCAAAAGAGATGAATTATCTGATGAATGTTAATGGAGCTGGAAAGACAATTTTATCCAAATTGAGAGATAAAGCCGCTAAAAAAAATATTTAATAACCTTCGAATGATTGATTTTTCGATTAACTCTAACTTTTTAGTTGAATCTTTAATTTGTCTTTAAGGTCTTTTATTATTTTGTTTCTGATTTTTTCCACTTCTTTATCAGTTAAAGTTTTTCTCACATGCTGGTAATTAACTCTGAAAGTTCTGATGTTTTCAAAAGAATCAATCATTTCTACACTTTTAATAATTGGACTATTGTTTTTGATTACTTCTATAATTTCTCCAACAAAGGTTTTTTCAGGGACAACAAGAGATAAGTCTTCAATGATTGGTGGATATTTAGGAATAGCTTGGTATTTTTTTATTTCGTTGGCATCTTTGAGTATCTGGGTAAAGTCCAAGTCAAAAATAAAGATTTTTTCTTCTAAGCCGAATTTTAAAGCAAGACCTTTTTTAATCTGCCCGAAAACCCCCAAACTATTTTTTTTAAAATTGATTTCGGCTCGACAACTAGGATGAAAAATCTTGCCGTAAAAAGTTTTCTGGAGTTGATAAGGTTTAATTTTAATTTCTTTGATTCCCAATTCTTCTAAAAGTGACTCAACAATCCCTTTAATTTTAACAAAGCTTTTACCGCTAACTAGCCCTGTCAGCATTAAATTTTCCTCTGGTAATTGGTTTTTGTTTTGGAACAGGTAGGCATTGGCTAATTCAAAAATTCTAACTTTTTCTTTTTTATTGAGACTGGCAATTTGCAATAAAGAGGGAATTAAAGAGGGTCGGAGAAAAGTCCATTCATCAGACAAGGGATTGGCAATTTTTAAACATTCTTCAGGTTTAATCTCAACATTTTTTAGAGTTGATTTGCTTATCATGGAATAATTGACGGTTTCGGTAAAGCCCCAAAATTTAAGAGCTGTTTTGATTTTATTTTCCCATTTGGAAAAGTTTCTTTTATTTTGAGGAACTTTAGCCAGTGGCAGAATATTTGCAGGTAAACGGTGATAGCCATAGATTCTGGCAATTTCTTCGATTAAATCTTCGGGAATGGAAATATCTTCTTGGCGCCAATGAGGGACAGTTGCGGTTATTAGAGATGAATGATTGCTTTCTAGAATGAAGCCTAACGATTTAAGAATATCAATGATCTCTTTTTTAGAAATCTCTATCCCCATGATTCTATTAACTAAATTAATATCCAGTTTGACCTTTTTTTCTCTAAGCGGATGAGGGTAGATGTCAATCAATCGGCTGGCAATTTTCGCCTGGCTGTTTTTAACCAACATTTCAATCGCTCTATTCATGGCAATTAGAACTCCTTCTGGGTCAACTCCTTTTTCGAATCTAGAGGCAGCCTCAGTTCGAAAGGCTAATTTTTGGCAGGTTTGGCGAATTTTTGCCGGATTATAAGTTTGAATGAAAAGTAAAACTCTTTTTGTTTTTTCGTCAACTTCCGAATTTTTCCCACCCATAATGCCGCAAAGGTCAATAATTCTCCTCTCCCTGTCTTCAATAATGATTGTCCCGTCAGGTAAAGGACGGATTTGATTATCAAGAGTGGTAATTTTTTCTCCGCCGGCCGATTCTCTTAAAGTTATTTTTGCTCCTTTAATTTTGTCGTAATCAAAAGTATGCATTGGCTGGCCCAGTTCCAACATTAAATAATTGGAGATATCAACAATATTATTGATGGCACGAATACCACTTTTCTCCAGTCTTTCTTGAACAATTTTAGGTGAGGGTTTAATAACAACGTTATCAAAAACAATTGCCGTAAAACGTGGGCATAAAGAGGGATTGCTTATTTTAACTTCAAGAGGTAAATCATTTTTACTTGGAATTGTCATTAATTGATTAACAGCCAGTGGCTTTATTTTAACTGGAAAGCCGAATCTGGGGAGAATAACAGCTAATTCTCTGGCAATACCGTAAACAGAAAGACAGTCAGGCCGATTGGTGGTAATTTCAATTTCATAAAGCCAGTCGTCTTTAGTCTTAGTAATCTTTTCTACTGATTGGCTGCACAAAGAAAGGTATTCACCAATCTGTTTTGGGTTTGCTTTTGTTTGCAAATGTTCTTTTAACCAGGAATCAAGAATTAAAATATTCATCGTTGTCTAGATTATTTAGATAGTTAGAATTGTTTTAAAAATTTTAAGTTTCCGTTAAACAAAAGTCTGATATCGTCAATTTTGTATTTCATCATCAAAACCCTTTCTACTCCCCAGCCAAAGGCAAAGCCAGTATATTTACTTGGATTAAAACCGCCGTTTTTTAAGACGGTTGGGTGAACCATACCAGCACCGCCTAGTTCCACCCAGCCTTGTTTGCAAACTTTACAGCCTTGGCCACCGCAAACAAGACAGCTAATGTCGACTTCAAAAGAAGGTTCGGTAAACTGGAAATGAAAGGGTCTGATACGAACCTTCCTTTGCGGACCAAAATATTGTTTAACAAAAAAATCCAAAGTTTCTTTAAGATGAGTAATATTAATCCCTTGGTCAACTACTAAACCTTCAAACTGATAAAACATCGGGGCGTGAGAAGCATCAATCTGGCGACGATAACACTTGGCAATATTCAGCATTCTAATTGGCGGTTTACCCAAGCGCTGCATTTCCCTTAGTTGACCTGAAGAAGTGTGAGGGGTTAGAACCGCTTCGCCATATTTAGGATGTTTTAAATTTTCTATAAAAAAGGTTTCCCATTCATCACGAGCTGGATGGTTTTTAGGCATATTTAAGCCTTCAAAAGCATACCAGTCCCATTCGACTTCTGGATAAGCAACTCGGTAAAAACCAAGTCTTTTGAAAATATCGGTAATTTCTTCAATAGCGGAAGTGATTAAATGAAGATGACCTTTAGTTGGTTTTTTTCCAGGGAGAGTGATATCAAACCAATTTTCTTGTCCGGATAAAGTTTGATGCTGGAAAGTCTTTTTTTGGGAAATAATTGCTTCTTCGATGATTTTCCTTGTTTCATTAACCAAGCGGCCTTTGTCTTTTTTTTGCTCCAGGGGAAGAAAGGGAATCTTTTTAATTAACTGAGTGATTTGTCCGTGACGGCCAAGATATTCAATCCGTAATTCTTCCAATTCTTTTTCATTTGTAGTTTCTAAAATACTGGAGATAGCCTGGTTTTTAAGATTTTGCAAACGGTCGTTATCCATGGATTTAGTCTAACAAAAAAAGCTCCCTTTGGGGAGCCCCTAAATGTGCAAAATCCAACCTCCCCTTTAGACAGCTTTAGGCAAAAATAAAATGCATTACATGCTGCAGGGTAATGGTTGGAACTTGCATTGTTATCTATCTTAACAAAATTTTGATAACTGTCAAGGGGGAATTCAGTTCTTTTTTACTTCCTTAACCAAAGACTCAAAAGTCTGGTTATCAGATGTGACTAATTCAGCCAGAATTTTACGGTCTAAGATAATATTCTTTTTTTTCAGTTGGTTAATAAAGCGGGAATAAGAGAGTTCATATGGATTTAAAGCGGCGTTGATTCTCTGAATCCAAAGCCTTCTGGTGTCTCTTTTTCTTTTTTTACGGCCATTAAAAGCATATTGACTAGCGTGTAAGGCGGCTTCCTTGGAGACCTTGTAAAGTCTCCCTTTGGTCATACGGAAACCTTTAGTTTGTTTTAAAACTTTATTATGTTTTCTTTTTCTTATGGTTCCGGTTTTAACTCGCATATTATTTCCCTGCTCTTTTTTTAATTTTTTTCATTATTTTGCCATGAAGTTTGTGCGGAACTTTTTGGGCTCTTAATTGTTTTTTTCCTTTTTTCCTTTTTAAATGCCGAACATGAGAACCACGGAAAAGAACTTTTCCTTTTTTAGTGATTCGAAATCTCTTAATGAGAGATTTTTTAGTTTTTATTTTTCTCTTTTTCATTTTCATCTTCTTTTCCTTTTCCTTTTCCCTTTTTTTCTGCTTTAAGAGGTGATAAAACCATTTCTGCTTTAGGCCCAACAAGTTTTGGCTCAACATCAACCTGAGCAAAAGAACTCATTCTTGCCAAAGCTTTTTGTAATAACTGATAGCCCAAATTCTTACGCATTGCCTGGCGGCCTTTAAATTTCAAGCTGACTTTGACTTTATGACCCTCTTTTAAAAATTCTATGGCATGATTTAAACGAAAGTTAAAATCATTTTCAGCCATAAATAAACCGAGTCTGATTTCCTTAAGCTCGGTTTTTTTACTTTTCCTTTTTTCTTCTTTTTCTTTCTTTGCTTCTAAATATTTAAATTTTTTAAAGTCAATAATTTTACAAACCGGAGGAATCGCCTTTGGGGCTATTTCAACTAAGTCTAATCTTGCCTCTCTAGCTTTTTCTAAAGCTTCCTGAAGAGTCATTACTCCGACCTGCTTAGTCTTCTCATCAACAACTCTTACTTTTTCAGCTTGAATGTATTGATTGATTCGATAGAATTTGTTAAATTTCTTACTCAAATTTGGTTAATTTTATCAAACTTGTCTTTTTTTATCAATATCTTCTTTAATAATTTTAGTAAAATCAGCTAAAGACAGAGTGCCTAGGATTTTCTCTCCCCTGACCCGAACGTTAATCGATTTGTCTTTAATCTCTTTATCACCAACAACCAAAATATAAGGAATTTTTTGTAATTCGGCGTCACGAATTTTGGCGGAAGTTGTTTCATTGCGGTCATTCAATTCAATTCTGATATTTTTTTCGCGAAGCTCGTCAACAACTTTTTGTCCGTAGTTAATATGCTTATCGGTAATAGGAATAACCAGAGCTTGGGTTGGAGAAAGCCAAACAGGAAAAGCACCACCATAGTGTTCAATCAAAATTCCTAGAAATCTTTCCATTGAACCGAGAATAGTGCGATGGATCATTACCGGTTGATATTGTTTTCCATCTGAACCAGTAAAGTTCAAATCAAATTTCTCGGGGAAATTAAAATCAACCTGGATTGTTCCCAGCTGCCATTCTCGATCAAGACTATCCTTAATCTTAATATCAATTTTTGGTCCGTAAAAGACACCCGCAGCCGGGTCAATCTTGTAAGAAGTCTTTGTTTTCTCAAGAGAATTTTTTAAAGCTTTAGTTGCCTTTGCCCAGACTTTGTCACTCCCCATCGATTTTTCCGGCCTGGTAGAAAGATAACAGTTAAATTCTTTAAAACCAAAAGTATCATAAGTTTTCTTAGCCAGTTTTAGAATTTTAATGATCTCTTCTTCAAACTGTTCAGGTTGGCAAAAGAGATGAGAATCGTCTTGTGTAAAACCCCTTACTCTGGTTAATCCGTGAAGAACCCCACTTGGTTCGTAGCGATAAACTGTTCCTAATTCACAATAGCGGATTGGTAATTCACGGTAACTTCTAATCTGACTTTTATAGATAAAGATGTGGAAGGGGCAATTCATTGGTTTAAGAAGGTACTCTATTCCTTCAATATCCATTGGGGAATACATCATTTCTTTATAAAATTGCCAATGACCTGATTTTTCCCAGAGTGACTTTTTCCCGATATGAGGTGTAAAAATATATTGGTAATCTTCTTTTTGATGAATCTCTTTCCAAAAATTTTCTATCTCAAGTCTAACAAGAGAAAGTTTAGGATGCCATAGAGGCAAACCATTGCCGATTTCTTCACGAATACTGTAAAAGTCGAGAGTTTTTCCCAATTTGCGATGATCTTTTTCTTTAGCTATTTCAATTCTTTGCAGATAATCATCTAAATCTTTTTGTTTGGGAAAACAAGTCCCATAAATTCTTGTCAACATTTTATTTTTCTCACTCCCCTGCCAGTAAGCGCCGGCAAGAGAAAGTAATTTGAAAGGACCTATTTCTTTGGTGCTTTTAAGATGTGGCCCCTTGCAAAGATCAACAAATTCGCCACTCTTATAAAGAAAGATTTTTTTATTTCCTTCTTCAGCTAATTCTTTAATAAGCTTGAGTTTATAAGGTTGGTTTTTGAAAATCTTTTTTGCGGCTTCAATAGTTATTGTTTCTTTGGTAAAAGGTAATTTTTCTTTAACAAGTTCTTCCATTTTTTTTGAAATTTTAGCTAGGTCTTTTTCTTCAAGCGGTTTGGCAAAGTCAAAATCGTAATAAAAACCATTTTCGATTGCCGGACCAATGCCAAGTTTAGTTTTGGGAAAGAGCTTTAAAACAGCCATAGCTAAAAGGTGACTACAGCTGTGGCGCATGGTTTCGAGTTGGTTTTCTTTCATTTGATTATTCTAAATGGTATTGATTGATAAACTCTACTAAATGGGCAATCCAAGTTCCGATCAGAGGAACAGCCCCTATTTTACTTAAGGTAAAACCCAAGAGAGCAAAAATAATAGTGGCTCCAATTAAAGTTCCCAGGCTCCAGGCAATTCCTCCTAATAAATTATGAAGGAAAATTTTTCCTGGTGGACGGTAAACCCGATCAGATTTATCCATAGATAAATTTTACTAAAGAGGAGATTATTAAGCAAGACTAATTAACTGAATTGGTAACATATCTTTCGCTGGATTGAGAAAATTGAGTCCCCAATTTTTTCGCCTGAAACCAGTATCCGTGTTTTTTGGCTTGTTTATGATTAAAAATCTCCAACCAGCTAGAAGCTTCCTCAATATGTTTTCTTAATAAAACAACTGTCTGTTTTAATTTTTCCAGAAAGTTAAGATGGTAAGAGCCGGGATTTATTGGAATTTGTTCAACCGTTTTATCAGCTTCTTTATCTAAGTTTTTAACAGAACCAATTAGACTTTTAAGCTCTTGCTGGATAGCTTTGACCTGGTTTTGAGTTTGCTGCTCTTTTTGGTTAAAAACGATTTGTTCTTGAGAATGAATTTGCTGAAGCTGTTCAAACTTTTCTTTGTAAAGCTTTTCTTCTTTAATCTCTTTCTTGTCTTTTGGGGAAGGAAAACCTCCTTCTCGAAGAACCTCCAGAAGGCTATCGTTGAGCGTTGCCCTTTTGCTTTTGAGGTTTTTATCTGATGCCATTTGCTTTAGGCAGTGGCTTCAATACTACTATAATTTAGTTAAGCTGTCAATGACTTTACGCTTGCGAAGAAGCTGTCTGATATAGGCCTTTTGCTCTTGACTCTTAAAAGCTTTTTTTGTTTCTTCTTCAGGAATGGCCGCAATCATTTTCTCTACCTCGCTGTCATTAATTTCAATCTTTTCTTTATCGGCAATAGCCGATAAAATAAGCTCGAGTTTAAGGGTTTCTTGGGCTTGTTGAGTATATTCTTCCTTAATTTTTTCCTGTGTTTTGCCTGAAGAAGCCAAATATTGTTCGACTGTCAAACCTAGTCTGGCAGTCTGGTCAACCAAACGGCTTAGCATTCTGTTGACTTCCTCTTGGAGAAGAATTTCCGGAAGGTTTAGCTTGATATTTTCCAGCAAAGCCTTAAAAATTTTGTCTAATTTTTGGTTTTCGTTTTCTGGCGCCGGCTTTTTGTCTTTGCCGGGTGTCCAGATTTTTTCTGAAGCCAAAGCTTTTCTAACTTCTTCCTTATAATTAACTAATTCAACTTTTGGTAGTTCACAAGTAATAGCTTTAATTTGCCAGTCTTTCCCTTCAGCCAAAGAATTAACGCTAATTTGCGGATTGACGATGGGTTTTAGTTGATGCTCTTTAATTGCTTCAAGGTAGATTTGAGGTAGGATTTCTTTTAGGGTTTCTTGATAGAGCTTTTCTTTGCCGATTTGTTTTTCCACCAATTCAATCGGGGCTTTGCCTTGGCGGAAGCCTTTAAGAACAGTTTCCTTAGCCAGTTTCTCTAAAATTTGCTGAGAAGAGGTTTTAATTCGTTTCCAGGGAATATTAATTGTTAATTCAAGATTACCGTTTTCCAGTCGGTTTAAAGCAGAAGTCATCGGTGCCCTCCAAAGCTACGAACATTGGTACTTGTAGCCGGATTGCGGCGGAAAACTTTTCGTCGGAATCGGTCTGGAGTTCGATAACCCAGTTTTTTGGAGAGAGTAATTTTCTTTTGATTTTTTTGTTTTTGACTTTCCATAAGAATATTATAACAGATAAAAACCTTAGGAGAAAGTATAGATTTTAGACTTTTTTGATAATTTTTTGCCAAAGTTTACCCTTTTTTTGGAAGAAAAGAAGGTAAACAATTTCCAAAAGACCAAAAAGATTAAAGACTAATAAAAAGCCATACCAAATTTTCTGCTCATTCTTAGCTGCTCGCCATAAAGCCCAGCCTTTCCAGAATAAAGACCAGGCTATAATTAAAAAATTACGCGGATTATTAAAAAATTGATTTAAATTTTCTGGACTCATCTTAATTAAGGGTTAATAATTTCAGCTTCGATATCAGTTAAGCCCTCATCGATATTGCTTAAGTCAGTTGCCTGAATATCAGCCTCAATATCCCCTATGTCATCTGAGTCGCTTTGTTGTTGAAAAGCTGCTGTCTGAGCGTCTTCTTCAGCTTGAGGAGCTGTTTCTTCGTTAATCATTTCTTCGGTAATTTGTGGGGTAGTTTGAGTGGCACTTTCTTGAAGAGCTTTTTGATTATAGAACCAAAGACCACCAACAGCAATTAATAAAACAACGGCAATGATGACAAAAAGATACCAAAATTTTTCAAAAAAGTTCGTTTTTTCTTCCATTTTTATCTTTCTAGAAATAAGATTCTTACTCCAATAAGTTTCTTATTCTGTTTCAACTGAATCTGGGGAAACATTCCCCACTCTTAAGCCTTTAATATCACTAATGATTTTTACCAGTTTTTGATGAACTTCAATTAAAATCTCTTTGATTTCTTCAACCATCATCTTAACTTCTATAAATCTTTTCTGTGGGTCTTCGCTTTGGAGAGTTTCCTCTATTCCAATAGACATATTTTCTAGTTGGACGCCAATAGTATTAAGCTCTTCTTTGGCTGTATCAATATCCATTCTAATAACTTCGGTATCAATCTCTTCTGTTTCTTCAATCTTACCCAGTCTTGATTCTATGCGGTTTATTAAGATATAAAAACGGTTAACAGCAGCCTCCAGACGGCGGGTGAGATGATTAAAGCGATTGCGGATAATTTCTTGTTTTCTCTCGCTTAAGCGAGCTTGGATAGCAGCTGTTTTTTCTTGAATTTCTTCTTTGACATTTTCTCTGGCTCCTGTTGCTGTTACTTGTCCGGCTTCATTTTGGTTTTCTTCATGATTTTGAATTAAATTCTCTTTAGCCAAAGCTATTGTTGGCAGAAAGATAAAGGAGAAAAATAACAAAGGCAGAATAAGTTTTTTATAATTTTTCATTTTTCTTGTGTAGATTACTTGTCTATACTAATAGTAAAGCAACTCCTAGGCTTCTTGTCAAGAATTATTGTAATATTTTTTCCCTTTTAACTTTTCCGGTAGTAAATTTTTTCTTTTGTCAGGATATTTTTCGTAGTCTTTACCGTAATTTAAATCTTTCATCAGCTTTGTTACCGGATTCCTTAAGTTTAAAGGGATAGGAAGGTTGCCAAATTTCTTAACATCTTCTTGAGCTGATCTTAAAGCATTATAAGAACTTCTGTTTTTTGGTGCTTTGGCAAGATAAGTAACACCATGAGCTAGATTGATGGCACATTCCGGATAACCAATGATTTCACAAGCTCGAAAAACTTCATTGGCAACCACCAAAGCTGTGGGTTGGGCCATACCAATATCTTCAGAAGCAAAGATAACCATTCTTCTGGCAATAAATTTTGGGTCTTCCCCTGCTTCTACCATTCTGGCCAGATAATATAAAGCGGCATTAACATCAGAGGCCCTCATGCTTTTAATAAAAGCGCTGATAATATTG